>NZ_DASVSF010000053.1 GCF_036388275.1 Longimicrobium sp. | reverse complement strand
CAGAACGATCGGCACTGGTATGAATCCTCTGCCAACGATGCACTCGAGCGGACACTGACCCGGGCAAAAAGCCCTGTTTCCGGATGCGAACGAATTCGCTGCAACGACCACACGAAGTCCGCCTTCGCGGACTGGCTTGCTCGGGTGCGGGTTGGGGCCTGGAGCGCGACCGGGAGAGGGCAGCCGGGGAATGCGCCGGCCCCGCCGAAGCGCACCTGACTGTGCCAGGGCTGCCAGCCCGAGCACCGAGCCAGGCTGACCACACGGCACTGGCTCCCTTCCCCCGCGGGGGTTTGCGGGGGAAGGGCTGGGGATGGGGGGCGCCGCGGCATGCGCGATCCCAAGCCTCATCCGGTCCGAAGGTCTCCCCGGCCGGTGGTGACGGTCCTGAACCCGCGCGACCCGGAGTTACGGCGGCCCCGCCGTACTTTCTGCTCTGGCCGTGGCCGCGCTGGGACCCGTGCTGTACGCCGTTGCCCGGCGCGGCGCGAGTACCTGAACAGAAGGTGAGGCTTTCGTGGATGGGTGGGGTTGCCACGCCGACATTGTGTGGCGCGCGTAGGCACGCTATCCTTTTCTGACGCACGTTACGACGCCCGGCGGGAGCACCCGCCGCGGGCCTCACCCCCAGTGCGCCAGCCCTCGCCGGTGTTCGCGGTACTTGCCCGAGCGGCCATGCCGCCGCTTCCCTCCGCCACGGATTGCCATGGCTTCCCCGCGCAGCTTTCGAGGCATCACCCTGGCTCTCCTGGCCGGCATTCTGTACGGGTGCGACGGCACGCCCCCACTCACGGCCATCGAGCCGCTCAGCTGCGACCCGGAAGAGTGCGCGGATGCGCTCGAGGCGGTGTCTGCTGCGGACCGCCTGACGGCGCTGCTTTCCGACGACGGCAGCCGCATCCACCTGGCCTGGCCCGACACGTCGTCTACCGAGACGACGTTCCGCGTCTACCGGCGGGTGGCTGCCGTAGACGGCAGCCACCCGCCCTTCCAGGTGCTGGCGGATGTCCCCGCCAACAGCGTGGGCTTTGCGGACAGCGTGGGCCTGGCCCCCTGGACCCTGTACCAGTACCAGGTGCGGCCCTGCCACGGAACCGTGTGCACCGCCAAGATGAACAGCGAGATCGTCACGGTGGCACGCCCGCCCGCGGGAGTGGAGTGGGCGCGGTGGGCGCCCACCCGGGTGCGGCTCGCCTGGCTGTGGCTCCCCCCCGGCGCCACGCACGTGGACGTAGAGCGGCGCGAGTGGCTGGGTCCGGGCACCGTCACGGAGCCCAAGGTGATCGCGCAGGTCCCGGCCACCGCCACGTCGCACATGGACAGCGTGGGGGTGGAGCCCACGGGCAAGTACCGCTACCGCCTGCGCGCGTGCAACGGCGCGGCGTGCTCGCTGTGGGTGCGCACCGCGTACGTCCTGCCCGGCCCGGTGCCGGCGGCCCCTGGAAGCGTGTACGGCGCCGTGGCGCGCGCCGGGGTGATCGCGCTCGCCTGGACGGCCGGCACGGGGCCGGCGCCGCGCTACTACCTCGTGGAGCGCCGGCAGCGCAACGGCGACGGGGGGTATGGCGAGTACCAGCCGCTGGGTGAGCTGGCGGCGGAGCGGCTCTCGCTCCGGGACTCGGCCGGCCTGGTTTCCGGAGAAACGTACGAGTACCGCGTGAGCGCGTGCGGCGGTGGCGGATGCGCCCGGCGCACCTCGGGCGACGTGGCGCTGGTGGTGGGTCCCGCGCCCGTGGCGCCAGGCGCCATCCACGCGGGCCCGCTCGGCACCTCGGCGCACGAGGTGATCGTAACCTGGAGCGACGTCAGCAGCGACGAGGCCTCCTTCCGCGTCGTTCGCAGCCGGGACACGGGCGAGGGCTTCGGCCCCTTCGAGCCGGTGGCGGAGCGCTCGGGCAACGTCACCTATCACGTGGACTCGGTGGGCGCGTCGCCCTGGGTGGCGTACCGCTACCGGGTGCAGGCCTGCAACGCCGGCGGCTGCTCCACGTCGCCCACCAGCGCGGTGGTGACGATGTCCCGTCTCCCGGTGGCGCTGCACGGCACACGCTACTCCCCAGCGCGGAACCACGTCGGCTGGATACGCGGCTCCCTCGCCCTGGGCCAGGACCGCTACGAGGTGCAGCGGCGCACCGCCGACTCGGGGGCGACGTTCGCCCCGGCGGGGCAGGTGCCGGGCGCGCCGGAGGGGTACCCGGTGGAGCGCTTCGTAGACACGGTGGGCGTGGCCCCCGGGGTGAGCTACGAGTTCCGGGTGCGCGCCTGCAACGGGAGCTTCTGTACCGCGTGGTCGGATCCCGTGGTGGTCGAGGTGCCCGTGGCCATCCCCACGTCGCCGGTGCTGCGCGTGCAGACGGTGTCGCCCACGGCGCTGGAGCTGGTCTGGACGCCAGGCCCCACCGTGCCCACCTACCTGCGCATCGCGCGCCGGCAGCGCGGCGGCGACGGTACCCTGGGGCCGGTGCAGGCGACGGTGGAGGTGCCCGCCGAGCCCGCGGCGTACACCGACACGGGGCTCACCGGCGGCGCCACCTATCAGTACGAGGTGAGCACCTGCAACGGCCTGGGCTGCAACACCTCGCTGGTGGAAGCCCTGGTGAACGCCGGGCCGCCAGCCGCACCCCCGGCGCTGGCCATCAACCAGTACGGCGTGCACACGCTGCAGACGAGCTGGGAGGACGTGAGCGACAACGAGGGCCTGTACCGCCTCACGCGGCGCGCCAGCACCGGAAGCGGCTTCGGCGCCTACTCGCCGGTGGCCGAGCTGCCGCGCAACAGCACGTCCTACACGGAGCAGGGGCTGGCGTCGTGGACGGCGTTCCAGTACCAGCTGCGGGCGTGCAACAGCGTGGGCTGCTCCGCGGCCGTGACCTCGCCGCCGCGTACCACCGCCGAGCTGCGGGCCACCTACACGCGCGTTGCTCCCACCTCCGTGGCGGTCACGTGGACGATCAACCCCACGGGGGGCGATCGAGTGGAGATCCAGCGGCGGCGGCGGCAGGAGGACGGCACCTACACGGCCTTCGAGGCGGTGGCGAGCGTGGCGCCCGCGTCCGGCGGCTATACGGACGAGGGGCTGACGGCCGGGGCGCAGTACCGCTACCAGGCCCGTGCGTGCCAAGGCACGGTGTGCACGGCGTTCTGGCCCAGCACGGGGCCGCTCTGACCCGCGCCGGGCGCGGCTTTTCGCGCGCCGGGGGAGGACCGACGAGAATCGCCCTTCGAGGCAGGCACGACCGGCGGTTTCACACGGAGGGCACGGAGGAAGGGCGGAGGGCTGCCGTTCCTCCGTGCCCTCCGTGTGTCCGTGCGATGCTGTTCAGACCTGGCGCAGCGCCTCGATGAACATCCGGCTCTCGTCCGGCGTGTTGTAGAAGTGGGGCGAAACTCGCACGTAGTCGGCGCGGTGGTCGACGATGATGTTGCGGTCGGCCAGCTGGCGGACCGCGCGCGCCGCGTCGTCGTGGCGCACCAGGATGATCCCCGAGCGGTGCGCGGGCTCGCGCGAGATCTTCATCTCCCACCCCTGCTCGTCCACCAGCCCCACCAGGTCTGCGGTGAGCGCGGCGATGCGCTCGTACGCCTTTTCCTGCCCCGCCTCGGCAAAGATCTCCAGCCCGCCGAGCGCCGTATAGACGGTGGGGACGGCGGGGGTGCCCATGGAGAAGCGGCCGGCGTCGTCGCGGAACTCCAGCTCGTCGTTGCGGAACTGGAACTGGTCGCGCGCGCCGAACCACGAGGCGATGGTGGGCCGGAGCTCGGCGATGCGCTCCTGGCGGACGTACAGGAACGCCAGCCCGGGGCCGCCCAGAAGCCACTTGAGCGGCCCCGCCACGTAGATGTCGGCGTCGACCGCGCGGGGATCGACGGTGATCTGGCCCGCGGCCTGGTAGCCGTCCACCAGGAACAGGGCCCCATTGTCGCGCGCCGCCTTCGCCGCGCCGGAAAGGTCCTGGATGTAGCCGGTGCTGTAGAATACGTGGCTGGTGGCCACCAGGGCGGTGCGCTCGTCGACGTACTGGGCCCAGCGCTCGGGCGGAATGCCGATGCCGTCGTCGGAGGGCACGCGGACGACCTCGACGTCGGGGCGGGCGAGCCACTGGTACACCAGGGTGGGGAAGTCCAGCTCGGCGACCACCACCTTGTTGCGCTTCGTGTAGTCGATGGACGAGGCGATGGACGACAGCGCGCCCGACACGCTGGGCGACAGGGCGATCTCGGACTCCTGGGCGTTCCACATCGTGGCGACGCTCTGCTTCAGCTGGCCGATGCGGCCCATCCACAGCTCGTACCACGCGCTGGCGCCCATGGTGTTCCACAGGGCCTGGTACTCGCCCAGGTAGCCCATCGACCGGCGCGACAGGGCGCCCAGAGAGCACGAGTTCAGGTACGTGCGCGTCTGCAGGATGGGGAACTCGGTGCGGAAGCGCTCCAGCTCCGGGTGCGGAATGGTGCTCATTCGGCCGTCTCGCGGTCGATGTCGATGGGTCCGTCGGCGTTCAGGCGGTCGAGCATGTCTACCGCGCGGCGCAGGTGCGGGATGACGATGCTGCCGCCCACGATCAGCCCCACGTTGAAGGTTTCGAACAGCTCGGCGTCGCTGACCCCTTCTTCCTTGCAGCGGACCAGGTGGTACGTCACGCAGTCGTCGCAGCGCAGCACCATGGAGGCGACGAGGCCCAGCAGCTCCTTGGTTTTTACGTCCAGCGCGCCGGGCTCGTAGCAGCGGGTGTCGAGCGCGAAGAAGCGCTTGATTTCCAGGTTGCCGGCCTCGAGGATGCGCTCGTTCATGCGCTCCCTGAAGCGGCGGAATTCTTCCAGTCTGTCTGCCATGCGCGTGCTTCCTTCCCGGGTTCAGGCGAGCGCGCAAAGTGCCCGCCTTCGCCGGCTCCGTCAAGGACAACTTCGGCCTCACGCAGAGACGCAGAGCCGCAGGGAGAGAACAGAAGAGAAGTGCTTACTGGTCTTCCGGAGAGTACGCGTTCACGACGCGCCGCACGCCTTCCTTGAGGGTCGCTGCGCCGAAATTGATGAG
Organism: Longimicrobium sp.; assembly: GCF_036388275.1. Lineage (NCBI taxonomy): Bacteria > Pseudomonadati > Gemmatimonadota > Longimicrobiia > Longimicrobiales > Longimicrobiaceae > Longimicrobium > Longimicrobium sp. The sequence continues at coordinate 166,299 of NZ_DASVSF010000053.1, read as the reverse complement.
GAGTCCTACGCGGAGATCCAGCAGGCGTATGTACGTCAGCAGCTGCTTGGAATGAACGGGAGCGAGCTGCTCGACAGATTTCAGTTCCACCACCACGCGATCGTCCACGAGCAGATTGATCCGGAATCCCTCGTCGAAGCGGAGGCCGTCGAACTCGATGGGAACGGATTTCTGCCGCTCGACCTTCAATCCCCTCTGCTCGAGCGACCTGGCCAGCACGGCCTCATAAACCGACTCCAGCAGTCCCGGCCCGAGCTTCGTGTGAATCCGGTACGCTGCGTCGACGATCGCCCCCGTGAGCCGATCCCTCTCCTGCATTTCCTCTTGCCTTTCTCTCTCTGCGGCTCTGCGCCTCTGCGTGAGGCCGATGTTGATGTTAATAGTGTAAGCATTTCCGAGAAAGGTTGAGGCACGCGAGCGAGCTTGAGGGGTATGTGCAGCCCATGGAATCGACCCTGCTGTTACCCGCCAAGCTGAGCGAGCGCATCAGGGCCCAGGCCCTGGAAATGGGCTTCGGTGTGGCGGGGATCGCGCCTGCGCACGAGAGCGCCCAGGGGGACGCGTTCGCGCGATGGGTGGACGCGGGGATGCACGGCGAGATGGGCTACCTGGCCCGCGAAGACGCTGTCGCCAAGCGCCGCGACCCGGCCGTCCTGGTGCCGGGCGCCCGGTCCGCCGTGGTCGTAGGCCTGGAGTACTACAATGCCGACGCCGATCCCGCCGCCACGGCCGATCCCTCGCGCGGCATCGTCGCCCGCTACGCCCGCAACCACGACTACCACGAACTGATGAAGGAGCGCCTGATCGCGCTCCAGGAGTGGATCAACGCCGAGCTTCTGCCCGTCACCGGCCGCGCCTACGTCGATACCGGCGCCGTGCTGGAGCGCGAGCTGGCCAGCCGCGCCGGCCTGGGCTGGCAGGCGCGCAACACCATGCTCATCCAGCCGGGCCGCGGCTCGTTCTGGTTCCTGGGGGTGATCCTGCTGGACGTCGAGCTGGCGTACGACGAGGCGTTCCAGAAGGACCACTGCGGCACCTGCAACGCCTGCGTGAGCGCCTGCCCCACCGGCGCGCTCCTGGGACGCGACGAAACCGGCGCGCCGCGGATGGATGCGCGCCGGTGCATCAGCTATCTGACCATCGAGCTCAAGGGCGCCATTCCCCGCGACCTGCGCCCCCTGATCGGTAACCGCGTCTACGGATGCGACATCTGCCAGGAGGTCTGCCCCTGGAACCGCTTCGCCACGCCGTCGGCGGAGGAGGCGTTCCTGGCGCGCGAAGGGCTGGACGGGCCGTCGCTCATCGAGTGGGTGACGATGACGCAGGAGGAGTTCTCCGCGCGCTTCAAGGGTTCGCCCATCAAGCGGGCGAAGAGGCGCGGCCTCCTCCGCAACGTCGCCGTCGCCCTCGGCAACTGGGGTGCGCCCGAGGCCGTCCCCGCGCTCGCCGTCGCGCTGAACGACGAGGAGCCGCTGGTCCGCGGGCACGCGGCGTGGGCGCTTGGGCAGATCCCCGACGAACGGTGTGTGGACGTGCTGCGCGCGCGGCTGGCCGTGGAAGACGACGAGTGGGTCGTCTCCGAAATCAGGTCGTCGCTCGACGAGAAATGACGCCTGTTTCTTTGACTGGCTGGAAAGGAACTTGCATCTCACGGAGACGGAGGCCGGATCGTCGTCTCCGTCGCTTCCGCGCGTGTGTCGCCTGCACGCAGGGCGGCGTTCGAGCCGTGGACCGCTTCCGCATCTGCCAGTTCCATCACCCCCCACGCCAGGAGGACCTATGAAGAAGCTCAGGCTGCAACTGGAAGACCTGCGTATCGACAGCTTCTCGACCACGCCGGTGGAGAAGGAAAAGGGGACGGTGTTCGGCGAGCAGTGCACCTGCAACACTGCCTGTTCGTGTCCGGGCTGCCCCACCTGCGACGCCTCGTGCAACGGTACGTGCGCCGCTACCTGCGACGCGTCCTGCAACGGGACCTGCGACTACTCGTGTAACACCTGCGGCGGTAGTTGCGGTGCTGGCGACTCGTGCTATCAAACCTGCGCCCTCTACAGCGGCTGTACTCCGTACGCCTGCTGGTGACGTACGAGGAGAGCACGCCCCACCTGCGCGCGCTCCCCTTGCGCATCCACTCCCCACGCCGAGAGGGTGTCGGCTCGCGAAGACCCCGGCGATGAACGGTGGGAGCTGAGAGCGGCCATCGTTCAGGAGATGAGTAAACACGAACGCGCCCTGACCGCCGATGGTCAGGGCGCGTTTTCTCGTATGCGACGACGGCGGCAGTCCGCCGATCAGGCGCAGAGGCAGGGGGTACGTCACATAGCCGCCTGTTCGAGTTTGGCTCCCAGGTAAGGGCACGGAGGGGTGAGGGCGTTTCGAGAGCGTCTTAAGCAGCCTCCTGGCGGTGGTGGAGTTCAGCGCGCGCTTCAAGGGCTCGCCGATCACGCGGGCGAAGCGCCGCGGCCTGCTGCGCAACGTGGCCGTGGCGCTCGGAACTGGGGCTCGTCCGAGGCCATTCCCGCGCTCGCCGTGGCGCTGAACGACGAGGAGCCGGCTGGTGCGCGGGCACGCGGCATGGGCGCTGGGGCACATCGGCACGGAGGCGGCGCGGCAGGTGCTGCGGGGGAGGGAAGAGGTGGAGGCGGACGCGGGAGTGCGGGAGGAGATCGCGTCGGCGCTGGCGGAGCACTGATGATGCACCCCAACGGGTTCGCTCAAAGCAAGTAGCCTTGGGCGCTGGGTCGCGGCGGTGCGGCGGTGCGGCGGTGCGGCGGTGCGGCGGTGCTCGGAGCCGCTACACTCGAGGGCCTGGGGGGCAACTCCGTTGCGAGCGTGGCAGAGAGGAGCTGCCGGGGTTCCGGAGGGCGTCGGTCGTGAGGCCGCCGTACGCGCGAGGCCCGGTACCATCGATTCCGCTGAAGAAGGCTTTGCAAGCCACGCGGTCAACTCAAGAATCGGAGTTCGTCCCGTCTGGTAGATCAGCAATCCTCGCGAGCACGTCTCGAATCAAGTGCCGTGAGCTTGTTGAACAGAGCACTGCTACACCTCCAATGGCGTCGAGAGCTCACCTGCCACCGGGCAGGTGCCTCCCCCAGTATGACGCTGTAGCAAAGCGGCCGAGCAGGCCGACACAACGGCTCTGGTGCGTGTAGACATATAGTGCTATTCTTCGGACGTTTGGTACGCTCTGTAGTATGGGGTCTGCCTGTGACGTTGGACTGGAAAAAGGGGGTGTTGGAGGAATGCCGTCAGACCTTGAGGTAGAAACGATCCAACTCCTCGCCGAGGCTTTTGACGCGCTGGACGAAAGTGCCCGCCGTCGAGTGCACAGGTGGTTGAACGACCGGTACGGAGATCCGAGTGGGCACCCTGACCCTGGGTCGGACCAGTACTCGAGCCGAAAGGAAGTCACCGCGCAGCCGACGGTACCGGCTGTGGCCCACACCCTGGTTGACCTGGAGGCGCTCTATGCTGCGGCTAAAGTAACGGCCCAATGGGAACGGGCATTGATCACCGGCTACTGGCTTCAGGAGGTCAAGAGACAGAAGGATTTCGACGCCATGGCCGTGAACCAGGCGATCCGCCAGTGCGGCTACAGCATTAGCAACATCACACGCGAATTGACCAGGCTGACCACCTCAAAGCACCTGATGCTCGTGCAGATCAAGCCCCGCCGACGATTTCGCCTTTCGCGCGAAGGTTTGCGCTGGTCCCATCGAAGCCTCGGCCAGCCGGAGATGTAGACATGCGCGACGAACTCGTTCAGGCGCTCGCCGGGTGGATTCCCGCCAAGCTCGCTGCAGAGCTCGCGGACGATTTTCTCACGATCCGACGCGACGTGGCGGTGGGGATACCCGGCAAAGCGGCGCCCGGCAAATTCGTGGAAAGCGTCGTCCAGGCGCTCCAGTTCCTGACGACCGGGGCGTACGACGACCATCCCGCGGTGGACCGAGTGTTACATACGGCCGAAGGTCACGCCGGCCTGGACGAGGGTCTACGGATTTGCGTCGCCCGGATCGCACGGTCGATGTACACCCTCAGGAACAAGAGGGGAATCGCCCACAAGGGCGACATCGACCCCAATGAATACGACCTGCTGTACCTGCACGCAGCCGCGCAGTGGGTCATGGCCGAGATGGTCCGTACAGCTTCACACTGCACCATCGCAGAAGCGAACGCCCTGCTCCGACGCATTCGTGCCCCGGTGGGCGGGGTGGTCGAGGATTTTGGTGACCGCAAGCTGGTGCTGGCGGAACTCCCGGTCCGCGAGGAAATCCTGGTTCTTCTTCACAGTGAGTATCCACGCGGTCTTGGCCAGCGGCAGATCACCGACAGCTTGGACCGGAGCAGCACCCGGTCCGTCCTGAACGCGCTGAAGACCGCGTGGAAGCAACGCCTCGTGGAAGGGACGCCGGAAGCGGGATATACGCTCACCCGGCTCGGGCTCCGCGAGGCCGCGGGTATCCTGGTTGGAATGGCAATCTGAAGCCGGGCCCCGTTTCCAATCGGGAGGGGGCTGGCCGAAGGGAACATGAGATGGTCGGGCGGACGGCAACCACGCCGAACGCCCCGTGCGCGTCCTCACTCTACGGCACTCAGGTCCGGGAGACGAGCGGCCGCTTCCCCGCGAGGTGCAGGCATGGCCAATCTCGACACGAACGCAGTCCGCTTCACCATCCGGGAGGTCACTCCCGAGGAAGCCGCGGAGTGGCTGAAGCGAGACCACCGGCCGCAACGGCAAAGCATACGGTATGTCGAGGCCTATGCCCGGGAAATGAGCGAGCGGCGGTGGCAGTTGAACGGGGGTACCATCATCTTCTCCGACGCGGGACAACTGCTGGACGGACGCAAGCGGCTTCGCGCCTGCGAACTGAGCGGAACCTCCTTTCCCGTGATCGTAGTGGAGAACGTCAGAGAGAAGGATTTTCAGACCATCGACGCGCTTCGTGCACGCACGGCGGTCGACACCCTCTACATCAGAGGCGAGGAGTTTCCCCGACGGCTCTCGGCCGTACTGAACATCGTGTACCGGTACTACCGGTACTACCAGCACCCGGGCGTCACGGAGTCGGTGGTGACCCCACGAGACACCCTGTTCCTTCTGGACCTGCGCCCGGGGATCCGCGAAAGCGTCCAAAAGACGGCGGATCTCTCCCGTGTGGGTTGGCATTCCGTTGCCGCCGCAGCCCACCATTTGGCGTCTCGCGTAGACCCGCAACGGGCCGACGCGTTCTTCGACAGGGTCGCCAGCGAGACTACGATGGAAGGCGATCCAGCAGACCTGCTCCGCAAGCAGCTGGAAGCGTCGACAGGGTCGGGCCAGGAACGAATGCTGGCGCTCACGATTCTGGCGTGGAACGCCGAGTACCTGAATGTTTCCCTGAAGACGCTGCGGTGGAGGCAGGACGGCGACCGGCCGCAGCGCTTTCCCACCGTCGCGGACCTGCCGGACGACGACGGCGCCGACTTGGAGCAGCAGCGGCAGCCGAACTTTGATGTGGCGGTCGACCCGCGGGATCTGGAGGTCGGAATCGAAACCATCACGCCAGCGAACGCCGAGCAGTTCCTTGCAACGAACGATAACAACCGCAAGATCATCCCGCGAACGGCGGAAAAGTACGCGCGTGACATGCAGGCGGGGAGCTGGGCACTCAATGGTCAAACGCTCAAGGTCAGCACCACAGGCAGGCTCCTGGATGGCCAGCACCGCTGCTACGCGGCGATGAAGGCGGGCAAGAGCTTTCAGGCCATCGTGGTGCGGGGGCTGCCGGACGCGATTTTTGAAACCCTCGACTCCGGGCCCGTCCGAAGCTTGGGCGAGGTGTTGGGCACGCGCGGTGAGCGGAACGTAAACTCGCTCGCGGCGGCATTGCAGAAGTTCTGGCTTTACGAGCAGGACATGCCGACATACAACACCCTACGGGGCAGCCATGCCGAGCTGCTTCGCGTTCTCGAGGAAAACCCAGAGATCCGCGAGAGCGTGCACTTTACCCTCACGCACCTTCGCGAAATAGTTCCTGGAGGTATCGCCGGCACCACGCACTGTCTCGCCGCCCGTACGCATCGCGAGCAGGCGGACCACTTCATGGCGCGGGTAGGCGACGGGGTGGAACTGAGGCTGAACGACCCGATCCGCCGGTTTCGCGAGTTGATGCTGCGGGACCGAGCGAACAAGCGAAATCCGTATCGTGAGGTGGAGAAGTGGGCACTGATGATCAAGGCCGTGAACGCCTTCTTCCAGGGCGCCCAAGTCAAGCAGCTCGTCTGGCGGTCGGGTGCCGGCGAGGGCTTCCCGCGAATGCTGGGGCGGATTCCCGCACCGCGTTCCCCGGCCGTCGATCAGGACGTGGAACCGCTCGCCGCAGCCCGGATGCAGGTCCAGGCGGGCGCCGCGGAACCAACTCAACTTCCGGGGCGGTGATCGGCAAGGGTCAATGCCGCGCTGCCGTCCCACCCTGTCGCTGATGCGCGACGCGGTGGAAGCGAGGTGAGGGAGGCGCCGTGAACGGCTGGCGGCGATGGTGAGCGCTCAACGGACGCGGGGGGATGATCTCCCCCTGCGCCCTGTCTGTTTCACATCAGTCCTGAAGGAAAGCAAAAGGACGCCGTGGAGCATCATCACGAACGAGATGGACCCGTACGAGTGCCCAGGTTGGAATCTCTGGGATGGCGATCTCACGAGGGTTGCGTAACGCCTCCAAAACCGCGGAGACGAGCGACGCCGTCGATTGGGAGCATGCGGGGATCAACGTTCGCCGAGACGCGCGCGAACCCGCGCGAGCGTCCGCGGCTGGCACGGACTCCGGTTCGCCTGCCAGGTATCGATCGTATCGCCGGTCCGCTTCTTCGAGCCACGCCTGCGCCACTTCGGCTTCGCTACCCGCCGGCTGTTCGTCTTCCACGCTGGCGAACAGCCGCTGGGCTAATTCGGCTCGCTCCGGGGCGGTCAGGTCCGCGCCTCGCTTCGAGTTCGTGAACAGTCAACGCAGTCAGCGACATAGTGCACTCCTGGCTAGAACGTTGCTAGACTCTCTTCGACTTGACAATGATCAGCGGATTCATGGGAAAACCTTTGTACAAGCGCGATGTCGGCCGTTCGATGTCGGCCCTGGTTCTGACGATTCTCTTCCACGATGGCAACTCATAGGAGCCAGATGAAGCTGTATACGCATCTGAACTTCGGGGGCAACTGCGAGGAGGCGTTCCGCTTTTACGAGGAGCACCTCGACGGGCGGATCACGGCAATGATCAGGGTGCGCGACCTTCCCGCCCACGTTCCCGGCCCGCCGGGCTCGCGGGACGCGGTGATCCACGCGCGCCTGAGCGTAGCCGGGGTCGAGCTCATCGGGAACGACGTACCGCCCGAGCACTTCCAGCCCGTACGCAGCTCGTACCTGTATCTCTCGCTCGATTCCATCGAGCTTGCGGAGCGCGCCTACGCGGCGCTTGCCGAGGGCGGACAGGTCAGCATGCCGTTGGGCGAGACGTTCTTCGCTCCACGATTCGCGCAGCTCCGCGACCGGTTCGGCACCCTGTGGACCATCCTCCACCCGCGCCCGGCGTGACGGCGGCCCAATACCTCGGAAACAGGGGTGCATGATGACCAAACACCGGATCTTTACGACGAGTGTCGCAAGCGTCTATCCGCACTACGTTGCGAAGGCGGAGAAGAAAGGACGTACCAAGCCGGAGGTCGACGAAATCATCCGCTGGCTGACAGGGTACAGCCAGGATGCGTTGGAGGCGCAGCTGGAAAAACGGACAGACTTCGAAACCTTCTTCGATGAAGCTCCGCGGATGAATCCTGCGCGGGCCCTGGTCAAAGGTGTCGTTTGCGGTGTCCGGGTGGAAGACATCGAAGAGCCGACCATGCGGGAAATCCGCTATCTTGACAAGCTGATCGACGAATTGGCGAAGGGCAAAGCCATGGAGAAGATCCTGCGGAACCCATAGCCGCGTACACGACGCATCTTCCAGAGGGCGTTCGTCGGCGTCAGCGCAGCTCCAGCCGCATCAGCACCCGGGGAAAGCCGTTGAGCACGGATGAGGTATCGGCCACCTTCCGAAACCCCACCTTCTCGAACAGGCCCCGCGTGCCGACGTACGCCATGGTCAGGTCGACCTTCGCGCCTTCATTGTCGACGGGGTACCCCTCGATGGCGGCCGCCCCCCGCGACCGCGCGAACTCGACCGCACCCTGCAGCAGGGGATGGGAGATCCCGCGCCCCCGGTGCCCCGGGCGGACGCGGATGCACCAGACCGCCCACACGTCGGCGTCCGTACCGTCGACAAGGGGGATCGTGCGGCTGTTCGCGAAGGTCGTCTCGCGGCGTGGCGCGACCGCCGCCCACCCGACGACCTCGTCGCCGTCGTAGGCCAGGACCCCGATGGGCCCCTGCTCCATGAGCGCGGCCACCCGCTCGCCACGCGTCGGGCCCCTGAGCGCGACGTTCTCCTTCGACGGGATGCGGTAGCTCAGGCACCAGCAGACGTTCGCGTCCGGCCGCTTGGGCCCCACCATCGTCGCGACGTCCTCGAACACGGTCGCCGGGCGAACCACGATCGGCATGTGCCCTCCGGGAAAGAACAGGGTTGAATGAGGCCCCGCGTGCACGGGTGGCGGGGCCCGCGGCGTCCAATCGTCACGGCGGTTGGACGTCCGCGCAATGGAGAGTTCAGACGCTGCGCTCGACCCTGACGACCTGCGGGGCCTGCGCGTCCATGAACATGAAGCACCTGCCAAAGAGTCCCTTCATCCCGAGCTTGTCGAACTTGTTGGGGCCGAGCGGCGTCAGCAGCACTTCATGCGTGGCAATCGCGCGCTGGTGCTGCTCCACGATTTCCTGCCAGTGCGCGGCTGCCACTTCGCTGAGCACTACGTTCAGTACATCATGTTTGTAGCCCACGAAGACGTTGCCGTCCTTCATGTTCATGGGATGCATGTCGGCATGTGCGTGGAAAACCCTGTGCAGCGCCTCCCTGGCATGGCTTTCTGCTTGCGCATCCGTCAGCCCGTCCGGAAGGAGGACGGCCGTGCCGTGGGCAAAGACCGCGAAGTCGCGCTTGGCGTTTGTGTAGTGCCGCACCCGTTCGATGATCCGGTCGAGCGGCTGCACGATCGATGGCCGCCAATCAGGCACCGGGGGAAACCGCTTCGGGGGCTCGCTTGGCGGTTCCTTCTTCTTGAACAGTCCGAACATTCATGCCTCCGGATGAGGAGCTGAAGCGCGTCCTGTTGCCGCCGGACCCAATGAGTGGGGCTCGAAGGTACAGAACGGCATCCCGTCCGCGATGGACACGGACCAGCATAGAAACCTTTCGAGTCGGGAGCAATGCTCCATCTACGTCAGCTCGCTGGACATGATTCGCCTGGACATGGGCCCGGCAACCACGGACCGCACCACGTTCCGGGTGCACTGACCATGCGCCACACTCGCCTCCGGACCCTCTTGCGCCTCCTGCTTGCGGCTGTGACGACGGCGTGCGGCCGTCGGGAGCCAGCGGCGGCACCGGCAGGGTGCGCCGAAGCGGCGCAGACGGTGCGGGCACCGGGCGAACTGACGGCGCGGGGGGGCGCGTGGATGGTGAACGGTACGCCCGACACGCTCTGGGTGGAGGCGTCCGTTACGAACTCGGGCGAGTCGCGCGTCGAAATGCGGTGGGACGCAATGGCGCTGCGGGTGCAGGCCTGGCGCGCGCCGGACAGCGCCGGGGTGGCCGCGTGGGACTCACAGCGCGAGACGGACCCGGCCACCGGCCGTGCGATGGAGTACCCTTCCTACGAGCGCGCGGACAGCCTGTCACCGGGCGTGTCCATCGTCCATCGTGAGTGGCGGCGCCGCGTTGCCGTCCCGGCGCTTCGCGGCGATACGCTGCCGCCCGGCACCTATCGGATAATGGCCACGCTGCGGCTGTCCGGCGACTCCATCCGCATCCCCGCCGGGTGCGTGCGGCTGGACTGAGCGAGCATGGCAACGAGGCACCTTCCGGGGATTCGTCGCGGAGCGGTCCGCCCTCTTTCGGAGTAGATTCATTCTCCGCATGTTTTGCGTGTCGGGAACGCCTGTATCCGCATCGGCCGGATCTCTCGTGCGGTTCCCGACCGCGGGGACCGACCCGCTCGTGCTGGCGCTGGTGCAGCTGGACGCCGGGCTGGAGCTGTCCGTCCTGCTCCGTCCATCACGCAGCGGCTCATGGCTCCTCCCTGGAAGCCGTAACGCGGCGAGCAGGGGCGGCCTGCGCCGGCAGCCGCCCGGCCGCCGTCCCGCCGCGACGCGGGCCCGCGCAGCATCACCCATACGCCTGGAATCGAGCCTCGATGATGTGGAACGCTCCGAACACCCACGGACTCCTCACGCGCAGGGAGATGCTGGCCGCCCTTGCATCCGTCGCCGCGCTGCCGCTCGTTGCCGCATGCGGCGGCGCCGCCCGCACGGTGCCGCAGGCCGCGCCAGGCGATGCCGACCGGAACGCCATCGCGCTCCTCGACCGCATCGGGGGCGACCTCCTGCATCTTTTCCCCGAGCTGGCCACCTCCCTTGGCCTGGACGTCGGCGCGCGAGCCGAGCTCCGGTCCCGGCTCGCCGACCGCTCCGCGGCGGGGCAGGGGCGGATCGCCGCGCAGCTGCGCGCGGACCTGGGCGCGATCGCGGCCGTCGACGCCAGCCGCCTGTCGCACGCCGTGCGGACCAGCGTGGAAGTCGTCCGCAGCGCCTACACCACGGCGCTCGAGGGATTCGCGCTTCCCTACGGCGACATCACCGTGGGCGGCTGGCGCAACACGCCGTACGTCGTCATCCAGAACGTCGGGGCCTACCTGGACGTTCCCCGCTTTCTCGACAGCGACCACCGTGTGGAGAACGCCGCCGACGCCGAGGCGTACCTGGCGCGGCTGCAGTCGTACGCACGGCAGGTGGACGGCGAGCTCGAACGCGTGCGGGAGGCGCGCGCGATCGGCATGGTCCCGCCGGCCTTTTTGATCGACAAGGCGCTCACGCAGATGCGCCTTTCCGCGCAGGGGGCACGCGACGGGGGAATGCTGGTGGAGTCGCTGGAGCGGCGGACGCGCACCATCGCCGGCGACTGGGCCGGGCGCGCCCGGCGGATCGCCGCGCAGGAGGTCGCGCCGGCGCTCGACCGGCAGATCCGGGAGCTCGAGGCGCAGCGCGCCGTCGCCACGAACGACGCGGGCATTTCCGCGCGGCCGCACGGCGAGGAGTTCTACCGCTGGGCCCTCAAGGCGTCGACCACCACGACCATGTCGCCGGACGAGGTGCATGAGCTCGGCCGGACCGAGCTGGCGCGGCTGCACGCGCGCATGGATACCATCCTGAAGGACGCCGGCTACACGCAGGGCAGCGTGGGCGAGCGGATGAAGGCCCTGGCGAACGATCCGCGCTACCAGTTCGCGGAGGGCGACTCGGGGCGCGCCGAGATCATGCGTTTCATCGAAGACCGGCTGGCGTGGATCCGCGCGCAGATGCCGCGGGCGTTCAACACGGTCGTGGATCCGAACATGGAGGTGAAGCGCCTGCCGCCCGAGGAGGAGCCGGGCGCGCCGGCGGCATACGGAGGCGCCGGGTCGGTGGACGGGGCGATTCCCGGCCGCTTCTGGATCAACCTGCGCACCACCGACCTGCACAGCAAATACAGCCTGGCGGACCTGGCCTTCCACGAGGCGATCCCCGGCCACATCTGGCAGGGCGAGTACACGCACGACATGCCGCTGGTGCGCCAGATGCTGGCCTTCAACGCGTACTCCGAGGGGTGGGCGCTCTACGCCGAGCAGCTCGCCGACGAGCTGGGCGCCTACGACCAGGATCCCGTCGGGCGGCTGGGCTACCTGCAGTCCATCGCGTTCCGGGCCTGCCGCCTCGTGGTGGACACCGGTCTGCACGCAAAGGGGTGGACGCGCGAGCAGGGCGTGCGGTTCTTCGTCGAGGTGAACGGGTCCAACCCGCTGGAGGTGGCCAGCGAGGTGGATCGCTACTGCTCGTGGCCCGGGCAGGCGTGCGGCTACAAGGTGGGCCACAGCGAGATCAACCGGCAGCGCGAGCGCGCGCACGCCGCGCTCGGCGCGGCGTACGACCTCAAGGCGTTCAACGACGCCGTGGTGCGGGGCGGCAACGTGCCCCTCGACGTGCTCGCGAAGAACGTGGACGAGTATCTGCGGCGATAGCGGTCCGCGCCAGTCGACGGGTCCCGTCATACCGAAGCAAGGAGAGATTTGATACGCGCGAGCCAACCGGTCGAACTCTTCTCCACCGCCATCTCCGAGAGATCGGACCCGCCGGCCGGGCTGGTGCCGCCTGCCGCCGTGAGGGACCCCTGGCTGCCGTGAACGACGACGCCCAGCCGTCGGGTGCGGAACGCCGGCGCGCGCAGCTTCCCGACAAGGACGTGCTGACGGTGCGCTGGTTGGCCGTGCTGGGGTCGGTGGCGGTGGTGGGGTTTGGATACGTGTACCGCGTGGTGCTGCCGCAGGCGCACGACCCCTGGAGCTACCGCTTCGGCGTCGCCGGGGTGTGCCTGGTGGTGGCGGCGATGTCGTTCATCCCGGGGCGGCCCGGGTTCATTCCCGCCGTCTACACGCTGTTCGGCGTCATCACCGCGTGGGTGGTGGTGCTGCTGGGGATGAACGACTTCGCGCCGGAGTACGCGCTGGGGCTGGTGGTCATCTCCGCCATCATCAGCGCCGTCCTTCGCAGCACCCGCGCGCTGGCGGCCTACGGCGCCGCGACCATGGCGGGGGTGGCGCTGGTGGCCGCGCGCATCCCCGAGCCGCGGGTGAGCCCGCTGCTCTTCGGCAGCTACCTGGTGGTCATCCTGGTGCTGTTCTACGTCGTCGTCCGCAACCGGCTGCGGGCCGAGCGCGAGATCGCCGCCAGCGAGGAGCGCTACGCCCTGGCCGCGCAGGGGGCGCACGACGGATTGTGGGACTGGGACCTGCGCCGCGGCGCGCTGTACCTGTCCCCGCGCTGGAAGGAGATCGTGGGGTGCGCGGACGGCGAGATCGGCAGCGACCCGGCGGCGTGGTTCGGCCGCATTCACCCCGACGACCGCGCGCGGGTGGACGCCGACCTCTTTCGCCGCGGCCAGGGGGCAGACGGCCTGTTCGAGAGCGAGCACCGGGTGCGGCACAGCGACGGCAGCTGGCGGTGGGTGCTGGTGCGCGGCGTGTGGGTGACGGACTCGCGCGGCGCCATCGTGCGGATGGCGGGGTCGCAGACCGACATCAGCCAGCGCAAGCGCTTCGAAGAGCAGCTGGTGCACGACGCCCTTCACGATTCGCTGACGGGGCTGCCCAACCGCGCGCTCTTCCTGGACCGGCTGGAGCGGGCCATCGCCCACACGCACCGCCACCCGGAGCGCCAGTTCGCCGTCATCTTCCTGGACCTGGACCGCTTCAAGGTCATCAACGACCGCGTGGGCCACCTGGCGGCGGACCAGGTGCTGCAGGCGGTCGCCGAGCGGCTGCTGCGCTGCCTGCGCGCGGGCGACAGCGTGGCCCGGCTGGGCGGGGACGAGTTCGCGCTGCTGCTGGAAGACACCGACGAGCCCGCCGTGGCCGCGCACCGGGTGCAGCACGAGCTGCAGGCGCCCTTCGAGGTGGCCGGCCAGCAGCTGCTGGTGACGGCGAGCCTGGGGATCGCCATCAGCTCTACCGGCTTTTCGCGCCCGGTGGACGTGCTGCGCGATGCCGACGCGGCCATGTACCGCGCCAAGGCCCGCGGCCGCGCGCGGGTGGAGATCGCCGACGCGGAGCTGCACGCGCACTCGCTGTCGCAGCTGGAGCTCGAGAGCCAGCTGCGCGAGGCGGTGGAGAACGGGGAGCTGCGGCTGCACTTTCAGCCCATCGTGGTGATGGAGTCGCGCGAGCTGGTGGGGTTCGAGGCGCTTCTGCGCTGGCAGCACCCCGGGCGCGGACTGATCGGGCCCGAGGCGTTCATCCCGCTGGCCGAGCAGACCGGGATGATCATGCCCGTGGGGGGCTGGGCCCTGCGCGAGGGGTGCCGGCAGATGCAGGAGTGGCGGGGCGCGTACCCCGAAGCGCACCGGCTGTGGCTGAGCGTGAACCTGAGCAGCCGCCAGTTCCTGCACCCGCGGCTGGTGCAGGAGATTCATGGCGTGCTGGCCGAGACGGGCTTTCCGCCCGACCGGCTGCGGCTGGAGATCACGGAAAGCGTGATCATGGACGACCCCGCCACCGTCACCCAGGTGCTGCGGCGGCTGCGCGACTCGGGGATCCGGATGGCGCTGGACGACTTCGGGACGGGGTACTCGTCGCTGGCCTACCTGCACCGGCTGCCGCTGGACACGCTCAAGATCGACCGCTCGTTCGTGCACCAGATGCACACCGATCCCGCCCTGCAGGCCGTGATCCAGACGGTGATCTCGCTCAGCGACTCGCTGCGGCTGGACACCGTGGCCGAGGGGGTGGAGACGGACGAGGACGCCCGCGCGCTGCACCGCATGGGCTGCCGCCTGGGCCAGGGCTTTCTCTTCTCCCGCCCCCTCGCCCCCGCCGACGCCGGCCGCATTCTCGCCGCCCTCCCCGCCGTCCTCGCCGCCCGCTGACCCCGAGACTCGTTTCGGATCGATACTCCCGCGCCACTCCGCGAACGGGCCGAAGCGTCGGCGCGGGCTCCGAACGGCATCATGCTCGCGGACGCGCCGAAGGTTCGCTGGACCGACGGGACGAGGGCGCGCCCCGCACAGCAGCACCGGCGGGCCACGCGCACGAGCCGCGGCCTGGTACATCGGAGAAGTTCACCCCACCGACACAGCGGAGGAACGGACGCTTCACTCCCCCATCCCGAAGCCCCCTCGGTGAACGGCGAGTTCGTCACCAGCCTGTCGGCGGTATCGTTCAGGGCGTCTACCCGGAGCGGAGCCGAACGCACCGATCAAGCGATATCGAGAAAAGGTTGACACCTTCCGATACGGTCGTTAGCCTGGGATGTCGCGATACGTTTGTCTCCCCCTCCTGCGAACGCAAAATGCCTGCAGCACTCCTCAACCCCGAAATGATTCAGGTCGCATCGACGGTCATTCAGTGGGCGCGGGAGTTTTTGGCAACAGAAAACCCTCAGATGAAAAGACCAGTTGGAAGCAAGGTGGTGTGCCCGTTCGTCGGGCCATCCTTGGACAACAACTCTTTCTATCTTTCTCTTCACCCCGAAATTTCAGGAAAAGACGCGGGGCAGATCGAAAGTCTGGTGCTGGAATACATCAGGACCTTCAAAAAGCTCGGTCCGTTCGCGCCAGGGGATTGCACACGGAAATCTTTGCTACTCGTCTTTCCTTCCCTTCCAGACAACCAGGGCCGGGTACTGGACATCGTGCATGAGAGTGTAAAATCCGTGTTCGTTGAAAGCGGTTTGATGATCGGTCAGTTCCACAAGAACTGTAAAGAAGCAAGTGTATACAATCGCGGATTCCTGGTTTCTCAATCACCGGTCGCCCTGATCGCAATTCGGCACATGGCCGTCCACGACATACTATTCGTCAAGAACTCGCGAGAGTGGTTCAACGCATATAATCTCCACTTTGGTGAGAAATTCAACCGCCCGGAGAAGATCGAAGAGTACAACCGTCATTTGATCGATCATTACTTCGAAGCAAAGGACAGGTGGCAAAATTGAGGTATACCATCGATTCGGAGGTGTTCCGCGATGTCCCGGAATTCGTTCGGGGTATCGTAGTGATCGAGAACCTGGATAATTCTGGTCAGCACGAGCGTTTAGGCTCTCTATTCAGGGGGGAAATGTACCAGGCTGCGGAAGATGGTGGTAGAACAACGACGGATCCTCGAATCACTGCTTGGGAGGAAACGTACAAGACGTTTCCTTTGCCGCGCGGCGAGCGGATACATCCCGGTCATGGCACCCTGCTCAAACGGCTCAAGAAGGGCGACGCCGAGCGGATCCCCTTCATTTCCCCCCTGGTTGCCATTTCCAACATCATCGCGGTAAAGTACATGATGCCCTGTGGGGTCTTCGACACCGGCCGTGTCACAGGCGATCTGATGTTGACGGCTGCCACAGGCGAGGAAAGCTTCCTTCCATTTGGGAAAGACACGGCGACAGGTGTTGTTTCAGGTGAGGTGATTCTACTGGATTCCGGTCAAAACACAGTCGTTTGCCGCGCTTGGAACAGTCGTGGTGGACAAACCACCGCCGTTTCCGCAGACACGAAGAACGCCATCATCGACATTGATTGTTTGTCACGCATCGTAGGCCATGATGTTCTGGATGAAGCCCTTTCCGAAGCGGTGTCTCTGGTCAGCCAGTTCTGTGGCGGTCTGGTCCGTGTGGAGCGCCTTTCTTCTGACAATCGCCAGATCGCAATCTAACGCTCGCTGCTGTCCAACCGCCCAGCGTTCAGCTGGAAGGCGAAAGCAACGCCAACTGGGGCGAGCGTCTCGTACAGGGTGCGCACCGGCAGCTCCGCACCCAGGCACTCGCGCACGCGGGAGATGAGCTGCGCCGCCAGCAGCGAGTCGCCGCCGAGCGCGAGGAAATCGTCGTCCGCGCCCACGGGCCCACGCCGAGCATCTCCTCCCACACCCGCGCTGCGGCCGTCTCCGTCTCCCCGTGCAGTGCGACGAAAGGCGCTGGACAGGGTACGCGGGGAGCGGAACCCGGCGCTGCCGCTCGCCCTGGGGCGTCTCCCGCGTCTGCCGGGCGGCGCAGCGGGGCGGCCACGGCGCGCCCGCCCCGTGCGTCGGGATGGCGGCGCACCAGCTTTCGGTGCGCGGCCCGGGAAGGGGCGCGTCCTGTCCGGGCGGTGGCGTCATCCGTTCCCATGATGCTTGACGGGAATGGTGGGGCAGGTTATCCATGTGTTGGAGCCCGCCGAACGCGCCGCAGGCTCGCGTCCTGTCGCAATCCGAGCGGACGCGCCTGCGGAAACGTCTATCCCCGGCCCCGGCGAGCCCCGCCGTACACCTACCCCAGCCTGAGACGGTCGAGCCGATGAGTGTTGCCACTGAGTCCGTACCGGTTTTCGCGATCGCTCCCGCCGAAGACGGCCAGATCGCCTTTCCGCCGGCCATGGAGGCGCGCTTCAGGCCGGGGCTGGCGGCGGTGCACGACGAGATGCTCGCCCGCGAGGAGGTGATCGCGCTCCTCTGCTTCGGCTCGGCGCCACGCGGCGAGGCCAAGCCCAAGTCCGACCTGGACGTCCTCGCTCTTACGAACGGCACCGAGTACTGGAAGCGGAGCCGCATGATCAACGGCGTGGAGGTGCAGCTGCAGGTGGGGCCCCTGCAACACTGGCGCGAGGACATCGAAAAGGGAAACCCCGCCATGATCGATGCGTTCGCCACGGGCGAGCTGCTGTTCGACCGGACGGGCGAGGCCACGGCGCTCAAGCGTGACGCGGAGGAGCGCTTCCGGGCGGGGCCGGCGGAGCCCGGCCCCAAGTTCTTCCAGCGGCAGCGCTACGCGATCACCAACATCGTGCTCGACCTGGAGGACATGGCCGAGGACAGTTTGGAGGCACGCGTGCTTGCCGGCTTTATGGTGCTGGAGGCGCTGCGCTTCTGGTGCGCGGCTCAGCGGTTCTGGCCGAACCGCAAGCCATGGGTCATGCTGCGCCAGCTGCAGGGCCGCGACTCCTCGCTTGGCGCGAAGATCGAGAGCTTCTACACCTCGTACTCGTCCGTTCACGCCATCGCGTTCACGGACGCGGTGCTGGAGGGGGTGGGCGGCCGCCTGTACGAGCTCTCCACGGACCCCGAGCCCGTCCCAAGCTGACGGTTCATTTCCGCACGAGCCCCCGATGCGCGCACGCGCCTCGGGGGCTCGTTGCTTTCAGCGGGGGAACAGGGAATCGACGGCCGTGCGAAGCAGGTGCGCGGACGGACACGGGCAGACTCGTTCAATGGGCGGTGGCCCAGTCGCTGGCGCGCACGTTCCCAAGACGTCCGCGCGTACGGGATCAAGCGCGAGGCGCTCTGCGCCCGCCCCCGGTCAGGGTTCCCGATCGCCCGCTTCCCGTTTCCCCGGCACGGGCCGAAGGTAGGCCGCGCGCAGGTCGGGCGGAAACTTCTCGATGGCGTAGCGCAGCATCGTGCGGGGCATCGTGCGGTGGTGCCGGCGGAGGAACGCCTCTTCCGCGGCGCGGTCGCGGTTGCCCACCTCGCGCAGCATCCAGCCGACGGCCTTGTGGATCAGGTCGTGCCGGTCATCCACCAGCATCTCCGCGATCTTCAGCGTGGTGCCGAAATCGTTATCGCGGATGAAGTGCTGCGTGGCGAGGATGGCGATCCGCCGCTCCCACAGCGAGTCGGACCGCGCCAACTCGTCCAGCACCGTGCGGTCCCCCGCCTGCAGGTGCGCGCCGACCACGTGCGGCGCGGACGTATCCACCAGGTCCCAGTTGTTGATGTACTCCGTGCTCGCCAGGTACAGGCGGTAGATGGCCTCGCGCGCGACCTCATCGCCTCGCGAGTAGGCGTCCGCGAGCAGCAGGCAGGCGAGCAGCCGCGCCTCGTGCCAGGGGGAGCGCAGCAGCTCCGCCGTGCGCTCCAGCGGCAGCCCGCGGTACTCGCGTACCAGCCCGCGCAGCACGGGCACCCGAATGCCGAGAAACTGGTCTCCCTCGGCATACTCGCCCGGCCCCGTGCGGAAGTAGCCCGCGACGAACCGCGCGTGCTCGGGATCGCCCAGCGCCTGGAGGCGCGCGCGGATGTCGTCCGCGGTGGCGGTCGGGTTCGTCGGTGCGCGCATCTTCATGCGCGTCCTTACTGGAATTGGGAGCGGAATGCTTCGAGATCGGCGCGCAGCGCCGTGACTTCGGCCCGGAGCTCCTCCACGGTACGCTCCAGCGCGGCGACACGGTCGTCCTCCGGACCGGCGCGGCGGGTGGCGACGGGCCGCTCTTCCTCCGCCGCGGACGCCTCCGCCTGCGCCGGCTCGCCGCCCAGCAGGTGCGCGTAGCGGACCTCCTTCTGCCCCGGGCGGCGGGCGAGCCGCGCGACGAGGGGCTCTGGCTCCCGCGCGATCAGCGATTCCAGCAAGTTCTCCAGGTCGGTGAGGTCGGCGAACGGATGCAGCCGCTCGGTGCGCGCGTACAGCTCGCCCGGCGTCTGCGGTCCGCGCAGCATGAGCACGCCCAGCACGGCGAGCTCGGGCCGTACGAGCCTCAGCTCTTCGTCCAGCCGGTGCTCGAACTTGGTCACCCGCGACCCCGCCCGCTGGATCTGCCGCAGCAGCCCACGGTGGCGGAGCGCGACCGTCGCCGGCACCAGCGCGTCCTCGTCCAGCCGCATTACCGGCTCGCGGTTGGTCGTCTGGTTGCACGCGGCCAGGAGCGCGTTCAGGGAAAGCGGGTAGTTGTCGGGCGTCGTGACCTCCTTCTCCAGGAGCGAGCCGAGGATACGCACTTCTACATCTGTCAGCGGGGGATGCACGGCGGGTCTCCTCTGTCCGAAATCGTCCGGGAACGTACGAGGCGGAGGGGTGGCGCTCTCTGCGCGCCCTCCAGCCTCCAGCAGCGGTGCTCGGGATTGCGCGGATCGTGCCCGGCGGGCGGGTGGCCCGCCCGTCACACAGCCGTCACTCTAGAGTATCCGCGTCGCGGCGCGGCAGCGTCGCAGGAACGGAAGACGGGCCCCCTCGCATTGCGGCGAGAGGGCCCGTCCCAGTTGGTTGCATCCGCGACCTGGTGCGCCTCAGGCCGGGCAGAAGAAGTACGTGCTATCCGTGCTCGTCCCGTTCCAGCTGTCAGTGACGGTCACGGAGACGGTGCGCCATCCCCAGTACGGATAGCAGGTGATGTCGCCGCCGCTCACGCCGTCGGCATCGTACTGCTCCTGAAACGGCCACGACCACTCGAAGCTGTACTCGCCGCTGCCGCCGGACGCCGTGGCCTCGCACGTCTGGCCGTCGATGTGGCACGACATGGTGACCGAAAGCGTCGTAGCGAACTGGCTGGCTCGCGCCGTTTCCGGAGCGGCGGGTGCCGAACTCGCGGTGGCGGCGAGCGCCGCGACCAATCCTGCGACCATTCCGAGCGTACGGTAGCGCATGGAGACCTTTTCCGGCTGGGGATGAAAGGAGGGGCACGCGTGCGGCGGGCAGGCGTTCAGGCGAGCAGTCCTCGCGTGCGCCGCATCCACAAGAACGTGCCGGTAATGTGAGTGTATGTGTCGTGTGTCACTGCGCGCAAGGCGCTTGGCGGAAGACTTGGTATCCGCCGCGTGAGCCTCAGTGGACGGTGCACGATGTTTGCATCAGGTTGGATCAGGTGGTGCTAGAATGCCGACGCTACCCCCGGCCTCCTTCCGGGCACGGCTGATGAACTGCCTGATCAGCTCCTTCATCCTTGTACGCGGAACGCCCCGGTGAAAGCCGGGGCGTTCTGCGTACAGCCGTGCACGATGCCTTTCCGTCGACGCTATCCCGCGGCCACGCGGGCCAGCGCCGCCACGAAACGGTCCAGCTCGGCGGGCGTGGTGTAGACGTTCGGGCTCACGCGCACGCCGCGGATTTCCGGCGCGCGCGCATTGCCCGCCATCGCCTGCACCAGGATGCGGTCGGGCTGCCGGAGCCGCTTCTGGATCTCCTGCGGGTCCATTCCAGGGACTTCGATCACCGTCAGCCCGAGGCCCATCGACGGGTCGTCGCCGGTGTAGAAGCGCGCATTCGGCAGGGCGGCGGCGGCCCGCGCGCGCCAGTACGAGGACAGGTACCGCAGCCGCGCCGCCTTGCGCGCCGCCCCAAGCGTTCGATGGAGCGCCAGGGCGGGGAGCGACGCCGGCTCCACGTACGCCGGCGTCGTGCCGATCCACTCGAAGCGCCCCATTCCCGTCACGTGCGGCGCGGGGGGGACGAGGGGCCACACCTTGGAAACGTGCGCGGGCCGCATCCACAGCACCCCCATCCCCACCGGAGTGCCCAGCCACTTGTGCGCGCTGGCGCCATAGTAGTCGCAGTCCAGCGCGGACACGGGGTCCTCCAGCAGCCCCAGCGACTGCGCGCCGTCCACCACCACCTCGGCGCCGACGCGGTGGGCCGCCGCGGCGATGCGCCCCACGGGAAGCAGCTGCCCCGTAAGGTTGCTGGGGTGCGTCAGCAGCACCAGGCGGGTGCGAGGCCCCATCGCCGCCTCGTACATCTCCGCCAGCGCGTCCAGCGACGGGGCGGGCACCGGCGGCCGGAGCATGCGCAGCACCACGCCGTCGCGCGCGCGCCGCTGCTCCAGCGCATCCAGCATCGCATAGTAGTCGTGCGCCGAGCAGACGATCTCGTCGCCCTCGCGCAGGGGAATGCCGAGCAGCACCGTGTCCAGCGCCTCCGTGGCGTTCCTCACGAGGGCGATCTCCCCCGGCGGCACGCCCATGGCTTCAGCCAGGGCCTGGCGCACGGCGGTGTTGGCGACCTCCTCCCACAACTTCGGCAGCTGCTCGGCCGGCAGCGCCTCCAGGGCCCGCGCGCCGCGCACCAGCTCGTCCACGGCATCGCGCGGGGCCGGGTTCGTCCACCCGTGGTCCAGGTTCAGCACGTCCGGCTGCAGCGTGTAGGCGCGGCGCACGCCGGCCCAGAACCGCTCGTCCTCCGCCAGCCGCGCCGGGTCCGACCCCGGTCCCAGTGCCGGCAGCTCCGACGCCGCCCAGTCGTTCGCGGCAAGGCCGGCCCTCATCCGCTCCGCGGCGGCCACGGGCGCCAGGGCCAGGGCGCCGAGCGCGCCGGCCCCACGGGAAAAGAACTCGCGACGGTGGATCATGGGACGGCTCCGGACGAGAGGTCACGGGAAGCGGGGGAGTGCGGCCCGGGCAGGGCCGCCTTGCAGGAATACGCGCGGAAACGCCCCGATCCACTGCCATCCGACGGCACTCCGTTCCGCACGGGCCTGCGTCGCGGGTCGACCGGCTCCGCCGCAGGGCTTGCCCAACGAGACGCGGCCGTCTTCCCCGGTCCACGAGTGGCCCTGTACGCGCGCCGTGCACTTGCCCGCGCGCACCGGGCCGGTTTATCTTGTACGCCTGGACGGCCCGCCCCTCCGGGGCGCGCGGCGTCCCAGGCGGCTCCTGCCGACCTCCCGGGTTTTCATGTGGCGGGCTCGGCCTCTCAACGGGGGCCCTGCGCCGCCTCTGTGTTCATCCGCCGAATGTCCCGGCGCTGCCCTCCGGCAGTACCCACGACGATAGGGTCAATGGAAGGCTTTGAAAGCGTGGTGTCCCGCCTTCGCGAAGAGCCGCGCCGGTGGCTCGTCACCGGCTGCGCCGGGTTCATCGGCTCCAACCTGGTCGAGCAGCTGCTGGGGTTGGGACAGCACGTGGTGGGCCTCGACAACTTCGCCACGGGGCATCGCCGCAACCTCGACGACGTACGCCACATCGTCGGCGAAGAGGGGTGGTCGCGGTTCCGCTTCGTGGAGGGCGACATCCGCTCGCTCGAGGTCTGCCGCGAGGCGTGTGCGGGGGTGGAGGTGGTGCTGCATCAGGCGGCACTCGGTTCCGTCCCCCTTTCGGTAGACGACCCCCTGACCGCCAACCAGGTCAACGTCGACGGCTTCCTGCACATGCTGGTGGCCGCGCGTGACGCGGGAGTGCGCCGGTTCGTGTATGCGGCGTCGAGCGCCGCCTACGGAGACGACCCGCAGCCGGCCAAGGTCGAGGACTCCGTCGGCCGGCCGCTTTCGCCCTACGCCGTCACCAAGTACGTCAACGAGCTGTACGCGGGCGTGTTCGAGCGCACCTACGGCCTGGGCACGGTGGGGCTGCGGTACTTCAACGTCTTCGGCCCCCGGCAGGACCCGGAGGGGGCGTACGCCGCCGTGATCCCCCGCTGGGTGGGCGAGCTGCTGTCCGGCCGGCGCTGCGTCATCCTGGGCGACGGCGAAACCAGCCGCGACTTCTGCTACGTCGACGACGTGGTGCAGGCCAACCTGCTGGCCGCCTTCGCCACGGGTGAAGGGGTCACGGGCGAGGTGTACAACGTGGCCTTCGGCGAGCGCACCACGCTCAACCAGCTGTTCGGCATGATCCGGGACAGCCTGGTGCCGTACCGCCCCGAGGTAGCCGGCGCCCGCCCCGAGTACGGCGACTTCCGCGCCGGTGACATCCGCCACTCGCAGGCCGACATCTCCAAGGCCCGCACGCGGCTGGGGTACCGGCCGGAGCACACCCCCCGCTCGGGGCTCGCCAGGGCGCTGCCCTGGTACGCCGAAAACGTGGGTACCGGCGCCGCCGAGCCCGCGCTGGCCTCCTCGCCGTAGGCGAGCGGCCCTTCTTTCGTTCTGATTTCCGTCAGGTCGTGCCGTCCATGCAAGCTACGCTGATCAAGGATCCCGCCGGCGAGGAGCAGGCGCCCGCCGCCTCGTTCCCGGCCTCGTACCGAAAGAGCCACCTCGACCTGCTCGAGTCGGAGGCCATTCACGTGATGCGCGAGGTGGCCGCGCAGTTCGAGCGCCCCCACCTGCTGTTTTCCGGGGGCAAGGACTCCATCGTCATGGTGCACCTGGCCCGCAAGGCCTTCTGGCCCGCACCCTTTCCCTTTCCGCTGCTGCACATCGACACGGGGCACAACTTCCCCGAAACCATCGACTTCCGCGACTGGCTGGCCGCCGAGACTGGGGCCGGCCTGGTGGTGCGCTATGTCCAGGACTCCATCGACCAGGGCCGCTGCGCCGAGGAAACGGGTCCCGGGGCCAGCCGCAACGCCCTGCAGACCGTCACCCTCCTCGACGCGCTTCGCGAGCTCAAGGTGGACGCGGCCTTCGGCGGGGGGCGCCGCGACGAGGAAAAGGCGCGCGCCAAGGAGCGCTTCTTCAGCCACCGCGACGCCTTCGGGCAGTGGGACCCGCGCAACCAGCGCCCCGAGCTGTGGAGCCTGTACAACGGCCGCAAGGCGCCGGGCGAGAACTTCCGGGTGTTCCCGCTTTCGAACTGGACGGAGATGGACGTGTGGCAGTACATCGCCCGCGAACGCATCGCCGTGCCCTCGCTGTACTTTTCGCACCGGCGCGACGTGATCATGCGCGACGGCCAGTGGCTGGCGCGCTCGCCCTGGGTGACGCTCGAGGCCGGCGAAACCGCCGAGGAGCGCACCGTACGCTTCCGCACCGTCGGCGACGCCACCTGCACGGGCGCGGTGGAATCGGCGGCGGCGTCGGTGGAGGAGATCATCGTGGAGATCGCCGCGGCCCGGGTGACCGAGCGGGGCGGGCGAGCCGACGACCGGCGCTCCGAGGCCGCCATGGAAGACCGCAAGCGGCAGGGGTACTTCTGATGCAGGTGCTGAACGAAACCGCTCCGGCGGGCGCAGACGGCGCGTGGGAGCAGGCCGCCCGGCAGTACCGGGAGATGGACCTGCTGCGGCTGACCACCGCGGGAAGCGTGGACGACGGCAAGAGCACGCTGATCGGCCGCCTGCTGTACGACACCAAGTCCATCTTCGAGGACCAGCTCGAGGCCATCGAGGGCGCCAGCCGCCGCCGGGGCGAGCTGTACCTGAACCTCGCCCTGCTCACGGACGGCCTGCGGGCCGAGCGTGAGCAGAACATCACCATCGACGTGGCGTACCGGTATTTCGCCACCCCGCGGCGCAAGTTCATCATCGCCGACACCCCGGGGCACGTGCAGTACACGCGCAACATGGTGACGGGGGCGTCCACCGCCGAGCTGGCCATCGTGCTGGTCGACGCGCGCCGCGGCGTGCTCACGCAGTCGCGGCGCCACGGCTTCATCGCCTCGCTGCTGCGCATTCCGCACGTGGTGGTGGCCGTCAACAAGATGGACCTGGTGGATTTCAGCCGCGACGTGTACGACGAGATCGTGGCCGACTACACCGCCTTCGCCGAAAAGCTGGGGATCACCGACCTCACCTTCATTCCCATCTCGGCGCTGCACGGCGACAACATCGTTTCCAAGAGCGAGCGCCTTGCCTGGTACGACGGGGCCACGCTGCTCCACCACCTGGAAAACGTGAACGTGGGCGCCGACCGCAACCTGGTCGACTTCCGCTTTCCCGTGCAGTACGTGGTGCGCCCCCACCAGGACTTCCGCGGCTTCGCGGGAAAGGTGGCGTCGGGCACCATCACGCCGGGCGAAGAGGTGGTGGTGCTTCCCTCGGGAAAGACCACCCGGGTCGCCGCCATCGAGACCATGGACGGCCGCCTCGCCGAGGCGGCCGAGGGCGACTCGGTGGTGCTCACCACCGAGGACGAGGTCGACATCTCGCGCGGCGACATGATCGTCCGCCGGATGAACCTGCCCACCGTGGGCAGCCGCTTCGACGCCATGCTGTGCTGGATGGGCGAGGCGGAGCTGGACCCGTCGGTTTCGTACGTCGTCCAGCACACCACCCGATCGGCGCGGGCCCTCGTGTCGCGCGTGGTGTACCGGGTGAACGTGGATACCCTTCACCGCGAAGAGGTCGACCGGCTCCAGCTGAACGACATCGGCCGGGTGGAGATCACCGCCTCGGTGCCGCTCTTCTTCGACGCGTACCAGCTGAACCGCGCCACGGGCAGCTTCATCCTGGTCGATCCGTTCACCAACGCCACGGTGGCCGCGGGGATGATCCGCGGCCCCGTGCAGACGGCGGACGAGCTGTTCGCCCCCCGCCCGGCCGCCCCGGCGGCTTCGCCCGGCGTGGTGTGGGAGGAGTGGAACGTTCCGCGGGAGGAGCGCGAATCGGCCCAGGGACACGCCGCGGCGGTGCTCTGGTTCACCGGGCTGTCGGGGGCGGGCAAGAGCACCATCGCCCGGGCGCTGGAGCGGCGCCTGTTCCAGGCGGGGGTGCGCACCATGCTCCTGGACGGCGACCAGCTGCGCCACGGGCTGAACGCCGACCTGGGCTTTTCGCCCGCCGACCGGGCCGAGAACGTCCGGCGCGTGGGCGAGGTGGCCCGCCTGTTCTTCGAGCAGGGCTCGGTGGTGCTGTGCACCTTCGTGTCGCCCTACCGCGACGACCGCGCCCGGGCCCGCCAGCTGGTCCCCGAGGGCCGCTTCCTGGAGGTGCACGTGGACTGCGCGCTCGACGAGCTTCGCCGCCGCGACCCCAAGGGGCTGTACGCCCGGGCCGACGCCGGCGAGGTGGTGGAGCTCACGGGGGTGTCCGCCCCGTACGAGGCCCCCGAAAACCCGGAGCTGCGGCTGGACACGGCCGGGGTGGAGGTGGACGAGGCGGTCGAGGCGCTGCTGGCGCTCCTCCGGGAGCGGGGCCTGGTCCCGGACGCGGACGCCGGGCGCGCATGAGCCTGCCGGCGGGCCCGGGGGCGGTAGCGGTGAAGGGCGGGGAAGGCCGCGGCGCGGCTCCCGGCCGTGCACGGGGGGCCGGCGCGCTGGAGGGCGCGGGCGTGCCGGGCGGGGGGATGAGGCGCAACGCGCTGCACAGCCTGGCGCTGAAGCTGGGCTACACGGCGCTGACCATCGGCACGGCGGCGCTGATGGCGCGGCTGATGGGGCCCGACGGCTACGGCGTGTACGCCTTCGTGTTCGCGGGGGCGTCGCTGCTGGCCATGCCCCTGCAGCTCGGGGTGCCCACGCTGGTGGTGCGGCAAACCTCGGCGTACGAGGCGCAGGGGCGGTGGGACCTGGTGCGCGGCCTCTTTCGCCGGGCCGACCGGGGGCTGCTCGCCTTCGGGCTGGCGCTTGCCGTGGTCGCGCTGGCCGCGCTGCCCTTCATCCCGGAGACGCCGGGGAGCGGCATGCGCCAGACGGTGCTCTGGTCGCTGCTGCTGGTGCCCGCGGTGGCGCTGGGCAACACCCGCGGGGCGGCGCTGCGCGGCCTGCACGCGGTGGGCGCCGGGCTGCTTCCCGAGCAGCTGATCCGCCCGGCGGCCTTTCTGCTGCTGGCCGCCGCCGCCGCGCTCCTGGTCCCCGGGGGGCTTACGGCCCCGGTGGCCACGGCCAGCCACGTGGCCGCCGCGCTGGTGGCGCTGGCGGCCGCCAGCTGGATGCTGCGCCGCAGGCTGCCGGCCGGGTACCACTCGGCGGCACCCGCGTACGACGACCGGGGCTGGCTGCGCAGCGTGGGCCCGCTTTCGCTGCTGGCCGGGGTGCAGGCGTGCATCCAGCACTTCGACGTCTTCGTCCTGGGGCTGTTCGCGTCGACCGAGGACGTGGCCCTGTACCGCGTCGCCCTGCAGGGCGCCACCCTGGTGGCCTTTACGCTCAACGCCACCAACGTGGCGCTGGGGCCGCAGATCGCGCGGCTGTACACCCGGGGCGACATGGACGGCCTGCAGCGGATCCTCACCCGTACCTCGCGGGTGGCGCTGGCCACGGCCTTGGTGCCGGTGGCGCTCTTCGTGGGAGCGGGGCGCGAGCTGCTGTCGGCGGTGTTCGGGGCCGGCTACGCCCCCGCCTACGCCGCGCTCGTCATCGTGGCCGTCGGCGAGCTGGCCAACGTGGCCGCCGGCTCCGTGGGGCTGGCGCTGAACATGACCGGCCACGAACGCGACGCACTGCGCGGGCTGGGCGCCGCCGCCGCCGTCAACGTCGCGCTGAACCTGCTCCTGATCCCGCGCTTCGGGATGGAGGGGGCAGCGGTGTCGATGGCGCTCGGGCTGGTCGCCTGGAACGTCCTGCTGTCGGTGTTCCTGTACCGCCGGACGGGGCTGGTGGCCTTCGCCTTCGCTCCCCGCGCGCTCCTGCGGCGGCGGCCCACGGCCGCGGCCCTCTCGACCGAATCTCCGCCGGAACCATGAGACGGCCCGACTTCTTCGTGATCGGTGCGCCCAAGTGCGGCACCACCTCGCTGGCCCGCTGGCTGGCCGAGAATCCCGGCGTGTACGTGTCGCCGGTCAAGGAGCCCTTCCACTTCAGCACCGACCTTCACCGGCAGGTGCGGACGCCGGCCCAGTACGAGGCTCTCTTCGCCGGGGCGGGCGAAGGGCACGCGGCAGTGGGCGAGGCCACCACATGGTACCTGTACTCGCGCACCGCGGTGGGCGAGATCGAGCGGTACAGCCCGGGCGCCCGCTACGTGGTGTGCCTGCGCAACCCGGTACAGATGGCTCTTTCGCTGTACCAGCACCTGGTGTTCACCGGCCGCGAGGACGCGCCCGACTTCCAGACGGCGTGGAGCCGCCAGGAGGCGCGGGCCCGCGGCGAGGGCATCCCCCGGTCGTGCGAGGAGCCCGCGTTCCTGCAGTACGGCAGCGTGTGCGCGCTGGGCGAACAGCTGCAGCGGCTGTACGCGCGCGTGGGCCGCGACCGCGTGCTTCCCATCCTGCTGGACGACATGCGCGACGACCCCGCGCGCGAATACCGGCGCGTGCTGGCGTTTCTGGGCGCCCCCGACGACGGCCGGTCGGAGTTTCCCGTGCGCAACCGGGCCAAGCACCCCCGCTCGCTGCGCGTAGCCCGGGTGATGCGCTGGGGCGCCGCGGTGCGCGACCGCATGGGGCTTCCGCGCGGGCTGGGGCTGGGGCGCCTGAACGTGAAGTCCGAGGGCCGCGTGGCCTCCGACCCCGCGACGGTGCACATGCTGGGGCGGTTCTTTGCGGCGGAAGTAGACCTTTTGCGCGCCCTCCTGGGACGCCCCCTTCCGGAGTGGACGGGCTCGGCCGAGGCCGCCGGACCGGATGCCGGGAGCACGCAACCGGTTGCCATTTCGCGTGTTCGGCCCTAGATTACGCGCTCCCGCCGGGTGGCGTGCCTTTCCCTACACTTCCGATTCCGCTTCCTTGAAACGGCTTCTTCCATGGTCCGCGCCCCTGCGCGGCCTGATCGTTCTCCTTGTGTTCGCCGCCGCGCCGCGGCTGCACGCACAGGCGGCTCCCGAGGCGCCGGTGCTGCGCCCCGGCGACCTGGTCCGGATCACCGTGTGGAAGAACGACGCGCTCAGCGGCGAATTCGTGGTGGGCGGCGACAGCGTCGTCGCGCACCCCATCTACCGCGAGGTGCGCGCCGCCGGCGTGCCCCTGGCCGAGGTGGAGGCGGGCGTGCAAAGGGTGCTGCAGCGCTTCGAGGCCAACCCGCAGTTCCTGGTGGTGCCGCTGTTCCGGGTGGCCGTGGCCGGCGAGGTGCGCCAGCCCGACCTGCTGCTGGTGAGGCCCGAGGTCACCCTCATGCAGGCCGTCGCGCAGGCCGGGGGCGTTACGGAGCGCGGCAGGCTGGACCGGGTGCACCTGGTGCGGGGCGGCCAGGACCGCGTCCTGAACCTCACCGTCCCCGGGGTGGGTGACATCCCGGTCCGTTCCGGCGACCAGATCCGCGTGGACCGCAGGGTTTCGGTGTTCCGGGAGTACGTGGCGCCCGCGGCCAGCGTGGTGGCCGCGCTGGCCGCCGTGGCCCGTCTGTTCATCTCCCCGTCATCGTCGAAGTAGAGGTACCGATGCCGCTCTCCAACGATTCCGGCGGCAGGGCCGGGCCCGTCCGTCCCGCCCTGCGCGTGGCGCGTACACCCGTGGCGGCCGCCGATGCGGCCCCCGAGGTGGCGGGGCCCGGGACCACCCTGTTGGCCGTCGACCTTCACGCGCTCCTGGGCGTGTTCCGCCGCCACGTGCGCCTGATCGCCGCGGTGGCGCTGGCCTGCACGGGGCTGGCGTTCTGGTACGCCCGTTCGCGCCCGCCCCAGTACGAGTCCGACGCCCGCATCCGGGTGGCCGACCTTCGCCGGTCGCTGACCGGCGGCATCGAGGAGCAGGCCATGGAGCGGCTGGCCGGCGGCACGCCCGTCGACCCGGTGCTTTCGCAGATCGAGGTGCTGCGCAGCCGCACCGTGATCGGCCGCGTGGTCGATCACGGGTCGCTGCGCCTGCGCACCGGCGAAGTGCCGTCGAACCTCGTCGGCGACCCGCTGGTGCCGCCCAGCGCCCCCACCGACACGCTCGCGATGGAGTTCCGCGACGACGGCTACACGGCCGCGGGCCGGGCCGGCACCGCGCGGGCGGCGTACGGCCAGCCGGTCAACGTCGGCGGCGTCCGCTTCACCGTCACGGCGCGCCCCCAGGTTTCCGAGGCCTCATTCCCCATCGTCTCGCGCGAAGTCGCCATCGGAAGGGTGATCGAGGGCCTGAACGCGCGTCTGCAGGAGCGCACCGACGTGGTACGGCTGGGGTACGTGGCAGGCGACCCGGTGCGGGCGCAGCGCGTGCTGTCGGCCGTGGTCGAGAACTTCCAGGCCGTCAACACCGAGCGGGCGCAGCAGCAGTCCAAGCGGCGCCGCATCTTCATCGAAGAGCAGATGCGCACGGCCGACTCGGTGCTGGCCATGGCCCAGCTGGAGCTCACCCGCTTCCAGCAGTCGGAGCAGGCGTTCAGCTCCACGCAGCGGTTCAGCACCGAGCAGCAGTCGATGATGGAGCTGGAGCAGCGCCGCGAGGAGCTCGACGCCGAGCGCCGCACCTACCAGCAGCTGCTGGACCGGGTGATGCGCTCCCGCACCACCGACGACGCCGCGGCGCTGCGCGCCCTGGCGGCCACGCCCGGCGTGGCGGCCAACCCCGTCGTGGCCCAGCTGTATACCCAGCTTTCGCGCCACGAGATGATACGCGATTCGCTGCTCAGCGGGCCGCAGGCGCGCGCCGCCTCCGACCCCGACATCCAGCGGCTGAACACCCAGATCGCCACCGCCGAAACGCGCATCGCCGAGGCGGTGCGCAGCCAGATCGCGTCGGTCACGGCGCGGCTGGCGGCCATGGACGGGGTGCGCGCCCGCGCCGAGGGGCGCATGCGGGCCATGCCCGACCGCCAGGCGCAGGAGGTGCGGCTGACGCAGCAGATGACGACGGTGCAGGGGATGGCCGACCAGCTGCGGCAGGAGTACCAGAAGGCGCGCATCTCCGAAGCGGTCGAGGCCGGCCAGGTGGAAGTGCTGGACCTGCCCTCGACGGCCAGGCGCATGAGCAGCCACGGCGCGCTGATCATCCTGCTGGGCCTGCTGGGCGGGGTGGGGCTGGGGGCGGGCGCGGCGCTGCTGCGCGAGCAGCTGAACACCACGCTGCGCAGCCGCGAGGAAATCGAGGAGATGCTCCGCGTGCCCAGCCTGGGCGTGGTGCCGGCCCTGGCCGGCGCCAGGCGGAAGGGGCTGCGGCGCGCCGCGGCCCCCGCCAAGGACGACGCTGCCGTCGAGCTGGCGGTGCTGGACTCGCGCTCGGCGGGCGCCGAGGCGTACCGCACCCTGCGCACCAACCTGCTCTTTTCGCAGGTCAGCGGCCAGCTCAAGGCACTGGTGGTCACCAGCCCGGTGCCGGGCGACGGCAAGTCCACCACGGCGTCGAACCTGGCCGCGGCGCTGGCGCAGCAGGGAATGCGCGTGGCGCTGGTGGACTGCGACCTTCGCCGCGCCCGGCAGCACGCCATCTTCAAGGTCCCGGCCGAGCCCGGGCTCACGCAGGTGGTGCTGGGGCACTCCACCCTGGCCGAGGCCATCCGGCCCACCACGATCAAGAACCTGTTCCTGCTCACTGCGGGAACGCTGCCGCCCAACCCGGCCGAGCTGCTGGGCAGCGACCGCATGCAGGAGGTGCTGGCCGAACTGCAGGGCGCCTTCGACCTGGTGCTGTTCGACACCCCGCCCGTGCTGGCGGCCTCGGATGGCGTGGTGCTGGCGGCCCGCGCCGACGGCGTGGTGCTGGTGGTCCGCGCGGCGAGCACCGCCCGCGGGGCGGCGCAGCACGCGCTGCGGCAGCTGGCCGCCGTGGGCGCCCGCGTGCTCGGCGTGGTGCTGAACGATCCCGAGGGCCGCATGCCCGCCTACGGCGGCTACGGCGACTACAACTACTACTACGCGGCTTACGCCGCGGTGGGCGAGCCCACCCCCAACGGCAAGCGGCGCGAGCACGCCTCCGTCTGATCGTGGCCGTCCCCACCCGCCCCGTGCGGGCGGGGGCGGCGCCGCACCTCCAGGGGACCGCCACGTCCCGCCCAGAAGAAAACGCATGCCCAACCTGTACCGCGCCCTCGTCGACATCCCCCACCGGCTGCAGCGGCTGACCGCCGGTGCGTACCGCCCCGAGATCGACGGGCTGCGCTTCTTCGCCATCGCCATCGTGCTGCTGGGCCACCTGGCCTCGCGGGTCGAGAAGTTCCTGGCCCGCTCGTCGCCTCCGTCGCGGGCAGAGGCGGGGATCTTCTCGTTCCTGACGCACCCCGGCGCCGGGGTGCTGCTCTTCTTCGGCATCAGCGGCTTCATCCTCGCGGTGCAGTTCCTTCGCCAGGACCGGGCGCCGCTCAGCGGCCCCTTCCTGTCGCGCTACTTCCGCCGGCGCATCCTGCGCATCGAGCCGCCGTACCTGCTGCTCCTGCTGGGTACCTACGCCCTCATCCGGGTGACGGGCTTCCAGCCCCCGGAAACGGCCCGGTTCGCCGGCCCCCCGGCCTCGCTGGCCGACAGCCTGCTGGCCAGCCTGGGATACGTGCACGTGCTGCTGTACGAGAACACCCCCCGGCTCTTCGGGCCCGGGTGGTCGCTGGAGGTCGAGGTGCAGTTCTACGTCTTTGCCCCCCTCTGCTTCTTCGCGTACTTCCGCACCCGCGATGCCGCCCGCCGTGCGATGATCGGCGCCGTGGCGCTGGCGGCCAGCGTCGCGGTGGCGCTCCTGGCGCCGGCCGACGCCGGCCCCGTGCACCTGGGCCGCTCCCTGCTGGTGTTCTTTCCCTACTTCTGGGTGGGGATCCTGATGGCCGACTTCCAGGACCCCATCCGCGCCTTCGCCGCCAGCCGCCGGCACTGGTCGTGGCTGGGGTGGGCGGGGCTGGTGGGGCTGTGCATCGTGGGGCCGCTGCAGGACATGCCCGAGTGGCGCGGGCTGATGATGGGCGTGCGGCTGGCCTCGGTGGTGGCCATTTTCGCGGCGGTGTTCTCGGCCGAGCACACCGCCTTCCGGCGCTTCTGCTCGCTTCCGTGGATCAGCCTGATCGGCGGCGCCTGCTACTCGCTGTACCTCACGCACCTGCAGGTGATGCAGGTGATGAGCGCGGTGATGTTCCGCGTCTTTCAGCCCGATTCGTGGCTGGTGGCGCTGGGCGCGGCGCTGCTGGTGCAGATCCCGGTGGTGCTGGTGGTGGGGCTCGGGTTCTACGCCCTCGTCGAGCGCACCTTCATGATCCCCAACTGGCCCAGCGTGGCGATGGCGGGGCTGCGACGCCGGTTCGGCCTGCCCGCGCGGGCGCCTGCCACCGTGGTCCGAGGCGCGGCGGCGGCAGGCGAGCGGAGATGAGGCCGGGCGGCCCCTGGTTGGCGCACGGCGACCTTCGCCTTGTTCGCACCGGCCAGGGACGTTAACTTTTGGGGGACTGGGAGCGCGCCCGCGCGGCGCGCCGCCACCCCGGGCCCGACGACGCCTTCAAGGGCGCTGCCGGGCCGGTCGTTTTGGTTCTTCCCCGGCGTATCCCGCGGCTTGCGGTGTTGGCCGACGTTCCGGGATGCCGACTGCTTTACCCGACGGTGCCATGAGCGGAGTCGAAAACCATTACACCGGGGCCGCCGGCGAGCGCTACTTCGCGTTTCGCAGCCGCGGCTTCGGCACGGCGGCCCAGCAGCGGCACGCCGTGAAGTTCAGCGGATATTCCCGCCCCGACGCGGTGGTGCTGGACTTCGGCTGCGGGCCCGGCGGCGTGCTGGCCGAGATTCCCGGCCGCGAAAAGATCGGGGTCGAGATCAACGAGCAGTCGGCGCAGCTGGCCCGCGACCGCGGCGCCCGCGTGGTGAACAGCCTGGCGGCCGTGGACGACCACAGCGTGGACCTGTGCATCTCGCACCACGCACTGGAGCACCTGGTGCGCCCCGACGAGGCGCTGCGCGAGATGCTGCGCGTGCTGAAGCCGGGCGCGCGCGCCGTGCTGGTGGTTCCCGCCGAGTCGCCCCGCGAGCGCGGCAAGGACCGCTTTCGTCCCGACGACCTGCACAAGCACCTGTTCTGCTGGAACGCGCAGACTTTCGGCAACCTGGCCACGGCCGTGGGCTTCCGCGTGGAGGAGTGCACCGTGCGCGCGGCGGGCGAGTCGCACTACCTGCTGGCGCTCAGGGCGCTGCCGGCGGTCCACCGCCTGGCCCGCGGCGTGGTGGCGGCCCTCCGGGACCGGTACGAGGTCTTCTGCGTGGCGACGGCGCCGTGAACGGCACCGCCCGCATGCCCATGCCGGCGTTCGCCCCCCCGCCCGGCCGCAGCAGGGTGGCGGCCGAGGGGATCGCGGCCGGCCTGTGGTGGCTGTTCCTGCTCTTCAGCCCCATCGCGGTGTTCCGCAGCGGCATGCCCCAGCCCGGCGACTGGATCGCGGCGCTGGTGGTGGCCCTGCTGGTGACGTCGGGGCTGCTGCGGCGCTCGCTGCGCTTTCCCGTCGCGGCGCTGGGGCCCGTCCGGCCGCTGGTGCTGTTCGTGGCCTACACGTTCTTCATCACCACGGCGTGGGCGGTGTGGCTGGGGCGCGTGGACCTGCTGATCTTTCCCACGTTCTACCTGTTCAACCTGTGCGTGCTGGCCGGCGGGCTGATCCTGCTGGCGGAGCGGGGCCCCGCCTTCCTGCGCACCACCGCCTGGCTGATCGCGGTGTCGGTGTGGGTGCAGGCGCTGATCCCCCTGTTCATCTCGCTTCCGGGGCATCATGGCGGCGTGCGCGCCACCCTGTTCTTCAACAACCCCAACCAGCTCGGCTACTACGCGATGCTGGCGGGTTGCATCTGCGCCGTGGCGTACAACAACCGGCTGATCACCCTGCGGGTGCTGCTGCTGACCCTGGTGTCGGCGGGGTGGCTGGCCATGCTGTCGCTTTCCAAGGCCGCCATGCTCGCCATCGCGGCGCTGATCGTCTTCCAGGTGGTGCGGCGCCCCGCGCTGCTGGTGCCCTCGCTGGCGGCGGTGATGCTGGGTGGCCCCGTGGTGGGCGCGCGGCTCATGGAGGTTCCGCAGATCGAGCGGACCATCACGCGGTTCGCGTCGATGGGCAAGCAGGACGACGACTCGCTCGCCGGCCGCGGGTACGACCGCATCGCGCAGAAGCCCGAGTACCTGGTGATGGGCGCCGCCGAGGGGGCGTACGACCGCTTCGAGGCCATGTCCGAAGGCTCGGAGCTGCACTCGGCGCTGGGAAGCCTGGTGTTCTGCTACGGCATCATCGGTACGCTGTCGCTCAG
Source organism: Longimicrobium sp. (assembly GCF_036388275.1). Lineage (NCBI taxonomy): Bacteria > Pseudomonadati > Gemmatimonadota > Longimicrobiia > Longimicrobiales > Longimicrobiaceae > Longimicrobium > Longimicrobium sp. The sequence continues at coordinate 131,263 of NZ_DASVSF010000053.1, read as the reverse complement.
CCTCTTCGTGCTGCGCACCTTCCGGCTGGTGTCGATTTCCGACATGCTGGTGCTGGTGCCGGTGGTCTTTTACAACGCCACCCACCAGGGGCTGCGCTTCACCCACCTGTGGATCTTCTTCTTCTTCGTCCTGGGGGTGGGCACGCTGCGCGCGCAGGCGGCCGCGGCGGCCCAGGCGCCCCGGCCGGGTGCGCGCCTGGCGCGCCCGCGCATGGCCGTCCCCGCGTACCGGTACTGAACGCGCCGTGAACGTACTGTACCTGATCGGCTATCCCTACCGGATGGCCGGCTCGCAGCGGCAGATCTTCGAGCTGATCGTAAACCTGCCGGCGTGGGTGCGGCCCACCGTGGCCGTTCCCGACCACGGCGAGGTGTACGACGCCTTTGCCGCCGCGGGGGTGGACGTGGTGGTGGTGCGCCCGGGCACCCGCATGCTGCAGTACGGACAGGCGCTGGTGCGGGCCTCGGCGGCGCGCCGCCTCAAGACGGCCGTTGCCGAGTGGCTGCCCTACACCCGCGACCTGGTGCGCCTGATCCGCGGCCGCGGCATCGACCTGCTTCACCCCAACGACATCCGCAGCGCGCTGATGGCCGGCGGCGCCGCGCGCTGGTGCGGCCTGCCCATCGTGGGGCACCTGCAGGGGCAGCGAGCCGTGGGGGGGGCACCCTGGCGGGTGTACGAGCGCCTGGTGCAGCGCATCATCGCCAACGCCGAGCCGGTGCGGCAGTCGCTGACGCCCCGCGCCCGCGCCAAGTGCACGACGGTGTACACGGGGATCCGCGACGTGTCGGGGCTGGGCTCGCCGCTTCCGTGGCTGGCCGGGCTTCGCGAGCGAGGGGTCGCCGTGGTCGGGTGCTTCGCCTCGGTGGTGCCCTTCAAGGGCCACCGCCACCTGCTGCACGCCGCCGCGCTGCTGAACGAGCGGGGGTGGCGCGATCGGGTGGTGTTCGTGTGCGTGGGCTCCATGGCCGACGAGACGGCCGAGTACAACGAGTGGCTGGTGGAGGAGCAGCGCCGGCTGGGGCTCGACAACTTCATCTTCGCCGGCTGGCAGGCCGACCCCTACTCCTTCTACCGGGTGACCGACGTCGAGGTGCTGCCGTCGGTCCGCGAAGACCGCCTGACCATCGGCGGGCGGGTGCACGAGGTGGTGGGCCACGAGGGCTTTCCCACCACCCACCTGGAAGCCATGTGGTTCGGCATCCCGGTGGTGGGCACCGCCATCGCGGCCGTCCCCGAGCAGGTGGAGGACGGCCGCACCGGGCTGCTGGTGCCCCCCGGCGACGGCGCCGCGCTGGCCGACGCGCTGGAGCGCCTGCTGGCCGACCCCGCGCTCCGTGAGCGCATGGGCCGGCTGGGGCGCGAGCGCGTGGCCGAACGATTTTCGCTCGAAGCCTTCGTGGGGCAGGTTTGCGGCGTGTACCAGGAGATCCGGCCCCGGCCCGCGGCGGCGGCCTGACGGTGGACCTTCAGCATTCAACTTCATCGAAACCAGTGGCGACCCAGTCGACCGACCTCAGGACCCGCTTCTACCCGCAGAGCCGGTACGGCGGCTTCACCGACGAGGACCAGGGGATCATCTTCTACCTGCGCGTGAACGCCCTGCTGCGCCCCGAGCACCGGGTGCTCGACGTGGGGTGCGGGCGCGGCAAGGCGGCCGAGGACACCGTCGACGTGCGCCGCGAGCTTTCGTCGCTGCGCGGCCGCTGCGCGCGGGTGATCGGGATCGACGTGGACCCCGACGCCGCCGACAACCCCACCATCGACGAGTTCCACCTGCTGGACCCGGCGAAGCCCTGGCCGCTGCCGGACGCCTCGGTCGACATGGTGGTCAGCAACTTCGTCCTGGAGCACGTGGCCGATCCGTCCCTGTTCTTTTCCGAGCTGCGGCGGGTGCTTCGCCCCGGCGGCAAGCTGTGCATGCGCACCACCAACGTGTTCAGCTACTTCGGCGTGCTCGCCCGGGCCGTTCCCGGCCGGTACCATGCCAAGGTGGTTCGCACCGCCTACGCCCGGGACGCGCGCGAGGAGCGCGACGTGTTCCCGACCGTCTACCGCTGCAACACGGTGTGGAAGCTCCGGCGCATGCTCAGCCGCCACGGCTTCAGCCACTACGTGTACGGCTACCAGGCCGAGCCCGCCCACTTCGGGTTTTCGCGCCTGCTGTACCGGTTCGGGGTGGCGCACCAGCGGCACGCGCCGCACTTCGTGAAGCCCACCCTGTTCGTCTTCGCCGAACGCGCCGCGGAGGCCGGGTGAGGCGTGGGAGCAGGCCGGGAGACGCGTCATGAAACTGGACCTGATCGGGATCGGCCCGCAGCGGGCCGGCACTACCTGGCTGTACGAGTGCCTGCGCGGGCACCCCGACCTGTGCTTTCCCCAGGGTGTCAAGGAAACGTTCTTCTTCGACGTCCGGTTCGGCAACGGGGAAGAGTGGTACGCGTCCCACTTCCGGCACGCGCGTCCGGGCCAGCGGCTGGCCGAGATCGGCCCCACCTACCTGGAACACCGGGAGGCACCCCGGCGCGTGCGCGAGCACAGCCCCGGCGCCCTGGTGGTGGCCAACCTGCGGCACCCGGCCGAGCGCACGTTCTCGCTGTACCTGCACCACCTGAAGAAGGGGCGGGTGGCGGGGTCGTTCGGCCAGGCCGTCGAGGCCATGCCCTCGATCCTGGACGGAAGCCGGTATGCCACCCACCTTCCGCGCTGGTTCCGCGAGTTCGGGCGCGAGCGGGTGCTGGCCGTGCTTCACGACGACATCGCCGCGCATCCCGAGCGGGTGCTGGAGCAGGTGTACGCCTTCGCCGCCCTTGCGCCCCTTCCACTGCCGGCCAGCGCGGGCGAGCGGGTGAACGCCGCGTCGCTGCCGCGCTTTCCCCTGCTGGCCCGGGCGGCCACGCGGGGCGGTGACTGGCTGCGCGAGCGGCGCCTGTACGGGCCCATCAACCTGGCGAAGCGCCTGAACCTGAAGCGCGTGTACTCGGGGGGCATGGGCGGCGCGCCGCGGATGGACGGCGACACCCGCGCCCGGCTGCTGCGGGAGTTCGCCCCCGACGTGGCGTTCGTCGAAGACCTTCTGGGGCGGGAGCTTCCCGCCTGGCGCACCTGACCCGCGATCCCAGCGTGACCACTTTGGAACTCGAGCACGCCCCGCGCGCCGCCCCCGACCCGGGGGCGGGCGAGGACCGCCGCGTCCGGGTGCTCCACATCATCACCGAGTTCGTGGTGGGCGGGGCACAGGACAACACCTTTCTCACCGTCGAGGGGCTGGACCGGTCGCGCTACCGGGTAGACCTGATGGGCGGGGCGGGGGGGAGCACCGAAGAGCGCGCCCGGCGCGTGGCCGACCGGCTGTACGTTCTTCCCGACATCACCCGCTCGTTCAGCGTTCCCGGGCACGCGCGCGCCGTGGCGCAGATCGCCCGCATCCTGCGCCGCGAGCGCTACGACGTGGTGCACACGCACAGCGCCAACGCGGGGCTGGTGGGGCGGTGGGCCGCCGCGCTGGCGCGCACGCGGGCGGTGGTGCATACCTACCACACCGTCCCGGGCGAGGATCTTTCCTTTCCGCGGGCGGTGAGGCCGGCGTACCTGGCCATGGAAAAAGCCACCACGCGCGTCACCGACCGCATCATCACCGTCTGCGACTCCAACCTGCACCGCTCGGTGGAGCTGGGGCTGGCTCCGGCCCGGAAGCTCACTACGGTGGTGAGCGGCATCGACCTGCGGCGCTTCGAAGCTCCCTCCGACCCCGGTGTCCGGCGTTCGCTGGGGCTGGACGAGGACTGGCCCGTCGTGGGGTTCGTGGCGCGCCTGGCCGACCAGAACGCCCCTGACGTCTTCGTCGAGGCGGCCCGGCGGTACCTGGCCGGCCACCCGCGCACCTATTTCGTGATGGTGGGAAGCGGCCCCCTGGCCGACGCAGTGCGCGAGAGCGCCCGGCCATTCCCGCAGATCCGCGTGGTGGGGCAGCGAAGCGACGTGGAGCGGATACTTCCCCACTTCGACGTGTACGTGTCCACCGCGGCGTGGGCCGGGCTGGGGCGCTCCCTCACCGAGGCCATGATCACGGGGCGCCCGGTGGTGGCCACCGCCGTCGGCGGAGTTCCCGAGATCGTGAAGAGCGGGGAAACCGGCGTCCTGGTGCCGCCGTACGACCCCGGCGCGGTGCATGCGGCAGTGGCCTCGCTGCTGGCCGACCCCGTCCTGGCCCGGCGCCTGGGCGAGAACGCGCGGCGCTTCGTGGCCCCCCGCTACGGGGCGGGCGAGATGGTTCGCGGCATCGAGGCGGTGTACGAGCAACTGCTGGCCGAGCCGGTGCGTAAACGCTGAAGGGGCGTGCGCTTGCGCGTGCGGCGCCGACCCGCTACAATGGTGCTCCGCGCGATGCGCGCCCCGGCTTTGCCTACCGCATGAACCGCCGGCCTCCGCGCCAGGCCACCGCCGCCTCCGGGTCCGGCCCGACACCGCCGAGAAAGCAGATTTGAGCATCCAAGAGCCGCCGTCCGTCACCGCCAAGGTGACCGTCGCGCGCATCGCCATCCCGGACCGGGCCGAAACGCCGCCGGCCGAACGCTACATCATGACGCTCCCCCGGAAGGTGGTGCGCGTCCTCGCCGACTCGGCGGTGGTGGGCTGGGCCGTGCTCGTTTCGGCGTGGCTGCTGGACGTGCGCCCCGAAACGGGGCTCATGGCCACCGTGGTGCTGCTGCTTACCTACCCGCTCGCGTTCTACCTGAGCGGAATGTACGAGATCGACGTGCGCGTCAGCGGGCGCCGTACGCTCCAGCGGCTGGTGATGGCCTCGGTGCTGGTGGCGGGGATCGCCGCGCCCCTGGCGTACCTGCTGGACTCGCTGCGCCTGCCCCACGCGCTGCTGCTGTCGGTGCTGGCCCTGGTGATGCTGGTGCACCCCATCTGCAACCAGGCGCTGAACTGGGTGATGCACGTGTCGCTGCCCCCGCTTCGGGTGGCCATCGTGGGAAGCGGCGAGGCGGCCGAGGCGCTGGTGCGCGTGATGAAGGGAAGCCGGGCCCACGAGGTGGTGGCGGTGTGCGCCGACGGGGGGACCACCCTGCGCCGGATCGTGGCGTCGCGCCGGTCCGGGGGGGATTCCCTTCGCGACGGGGTGGAGCAGATCATCGTGGCGGTGACCGGGCCGCTTTCGCAGGAAACGCTCGACGTGCTGCTGGAGGCGCGCACGCACGGCGTCCCCGTCACCGACATCATCCCTCCGTACGAGGCGCTCACCGGACGCGTTCCCGTGAACCACCTGACCAAGGAGTGGGTGGCGTTCGCCTCGGGGTTCCTCCCGCACCGCCGGTTCGAGGCCAAGGTCAAGCGGCTGGTCGACATCGGGGCGTCGCTGGCCCTGCTGCTGCTGTTCCTGCCCGTGGGGCTGGTGCTGGCGCTGCTGGTGCGGCTGGACTCGCCGGGGCCGGTGTTCCACCGGCAGAAGCGCGTGGGCGCCAACAGCCGCGTCTTCGAGATCATCAAGTTCAGGACCATGCGCGCCGACGCCGAGCGGGGCACCGGGGCGGTGTGGGCGGTGCGCAACGACACCCGGATCACCCGGCTGGGCAAGTGGCTGCGGCTGTCGCGCCTGGACGAGTTTCCGCAGCTGGTGAACGTGCTGCGGGGCGAGATGAGCCTGGTGGGCCCCCGCCCCGAGCGTCCCGAGTTCGTGCGTCTGCTGGCCGAGCGGGTGCCCTACTACGAGCTGCGGCACCTGGTGAAGCCGGGGATCACGGGATGGGCGCAGGTCTGCTACCCATACGGCGCCTCGGTCGAGGACGCCCGCATCAAGCTGGAGTACGACCTGTACTACATCCGCCACCGTACGCCGCTCTTCGACCTGCGGGTGATGGCCAAGACCCTCAGCGTGCTGCTCTTCGCCCAGGGCAGCCGCTAGCTCCGGCGCGCGGCGGGAAAACGAAGGGGCCGGGTGAAGCGAGCTTCACCCGGCCCCTTGCGTTTCGCGGACCGCGCGTTCCGCCGCCCGGGCGATGAACAGCCCCACCGGCAGCAGCAGCGCCCATTCCCGGCCGCGCCGCAACAGCACGCGGGCGGCCTGCTCGGCCCGGGGTGCGTGGCGCCGCAGCCAGGCCAGCGGCGCGACGGCCGAGGCGATGCCGAGCGTGTGCGCGCCGCGCGCCGACGGCGCTCCCGATCGCGCCGCCACCGCGGCGCCGCCGGCCAGCCAGGCGTATTCCAGCACGGCCCCCCGCAGCCCCCACCGCGGAAACGCTTCCGTCATCAGGTAGCTTCCGGCCGCGGTGAGCGCGAAACCGTCGACCTCGGCCTCGGCGCCGTTCGCGATCGCGCTCGCCAGCTCCAGCTGCGCCGTCACCGGCCCCGCCTGTGCCTCGAGGGCCGCCGCCGCGCGCACCGCGTCCAGGTCGCCGGGCGCGCACCGGGCCACCGCGTCGGCGATCAGGAGCAGGTCGCGCAGGCGGCCGCGCCGGTCGGGGTGGTGCACGGCGGAGTGCACCAGCAGGTGAAGCAGGTGGTCGGCGGGGTGAAGCACCCGCAGCGGCGAGTGGGGGACGGGAACGGCGCGGTCCAGCGCGGCGGGAGGGAGGCCGGGGGCGGTGGTGTGGATCTCCACCGGCAGCCCCGCTTCCTGCGTGCGCACCGCCAGCCGGTGCGAGGCGGCCCGGCCCTGCCCCTGGAACCCGGACCGGTCCAGCGCCTCCGCCACCGCACGCGCCGTGGCGGGGGTGCCGAGCACGTCCACGTCCTGCATCGGCACCTGCCGCCCCCCGTACAGCAGCGGCGCCGCCCCCTTCAGCACCACCAGCGACAGCCCCGGCCCGCGCACCGCCTCGCCCAGGCGGCGCAGTTCTGCCCGTGCGGACAGGATGCTGCGGCTTTCGTCCACGGCCCGGGCGCGGATCGCCTGGCTCCCGGCCGGGTCGTCGGGCCCGGCGCCGCGTGCGGCCAGGGCGAGCGCGCACCGCTCCACCCGCAGGAACAGCCCCCATCCCTCGCGGGAAACCGGGGGCGGGGGGGGCGGGGAACCGGCCGAGGAAAGAACGCGAAGCGCCCACGTCCGCAGGTGAAGGGCGCCCAGCACGGGTTCGGAGGTGCGCGGCATGCACGGGGGAGCGCAAGGGGGAGCGGCGAGCGCCGAAAATGGACCGGCCTCCAGGGTCGTGCAAGCCGCCTGCCGCGGACCCCCGGGTTGCCGCACTGCCGGGAGACGCCTATGTTCTCCCGGTTTTTTCGCGTTCCGGCCCGCCCCGAGAGCAAGGACGAATGACGCAGGAGCCCGCAGTCGAGCAGCTGATCGCGCGCGGCAGGGACGCGCTGGCGCGCAGCCAGTACCTGTCCGCGCTGGACGACCTGCAGGCCGCCGCCGCGCAGCGCCCCGGGTTCGCCGACGTGCAGAACATGCTGGGGCTGTGCCTGTCGATGCTGGGGCGCGCCGACGAGGCCCTGGCCGCCTTCGCGCGCGCCACCGAGCTGAACCCGGGCTACGTCGAGGCGCACGTCAACCAGGCGATCACCCTCAACGACCTGGGCCGCGTCGACGAGGCGCGCGAGTCGTTCCGCCGCGCCGCCGAGGCCGACGAGGCCAAGGGCGGACGCTTTCCGTCGGCCGCCGCGGCGCGCATCGCCAACCTGCACCGCGAGCTCGGCGACGCGTACGAGCAGGCGGGCGCGGCCGAAGAGGCGGTGGCGCAGTACCGGGCGGCCGTCGGGATCCGCCCGCAGTTCCTCGACATCCGCACTCGCCTGGGCCGCACCCTCATCGAGATGGGCAGCCTGGACGAGGCCGCCGCCGAGCTGGAGGCCGTGCTCGACCAGAACCCCGGGTTCGCCCAGGCGCGCGCCAACCTGGGGCTGGCCCGCTTTCGCGCGGGCGACCTGGACGCGGCCGAGCGCGAGTGGCGGCGCTGCCTGCAGCAGCAGCCCGCGAACGCGCAGGTTTCCGCCTACCTGGGCATGCTGGAGCGGCGCCGCGGCGAGGCCCGGTCCGCGTGACACGCACCCGAGAGAACCTGCGGACGCTCCGCGGGTACATGCAGCCCATGACTTACCAGACACCCATCCGCCGGGCCCTCGTGGCCCTTGCCGCCGCCGCCACCCTGGGGGGCTGCGCCATCTTCCGCACCCCGCCGCCGCTCACCCTGGAGTCGGCGTACGCGCAGGGAATGCGGGCCTACGAGGCCGGCCGCTGGCGCCGCGCCGCCGAGCTCCTCACCCAGTTCGTCACCGCGGCCGGCGCCGACGCGCGGCTGAAGCCCGCGCTGATGGCGCTGGGCCGCAGCCACATGCAGGCGCGCGACTACGTGACCGCCGCCTCCGACTACCTGCGCGTGGCGACCGAGTTTCCCTCGGACCCCGAGGCCATCCAGGCGCGGTTCGGCCTGTGCCAGGCGTATCACAGCCTGTCGCCCCGGGCGCAGCTGGACCAGGAGTACACGGTCGCGGCCATCACCTACTGCGACTCGTACGCCTCGCTGTACCCCGCCACCCCCGACGCCGCGCAGGCCCGCGAGTGGATCACGGCCATGCGGCACAAGCTGGCCGACAAGGCGTACCAGAACGGGTTCTTCTACTTCCGCCGCGGCCTGTACGACGCCTCGCTGGTGTACTTCAACGAGGTGCTGGACTCGTACTCCGACACCCCGTCGGCCGCTCCGGCGCTGCTGCGGCTGGTAGAGGCGTACGGCCGCATGGGGTACCGCGAGGAAGAGGCCGCCGCCCGGGCGCGGCTGCTCGCCCAGTTCCCGCAGAGCGCCGAGGCCCGCATGCTTCCCGCCGCGGCCCCGGCCGACTCGGCCGGACGCTGACACGGCCCGTGCGCCTGGGGGTGTACGGCGGCACCTTCGACCCGCCGCACCTGGGGCACCTGGTAGCCGCGTCGGAAACGTGCGAGGCGCTGGGGCTGCACCGGGTGCTGTGGGTGCCCTCGGCCGTCCACCCGCTGAAGGCGGGACGGGTACGCACACCGCCGGAGCTGCGGCTGGAAATGGTGCGGGCCGCCATCGGCGGCGACCCGCGCTTCGCCGCCGACGACCGGGAGCTGCGCCGGCAGGGCCCGTCGTACACCGTCGACACGCTGCGGGAGCTGCGCGCGCGCGAGCCCGGCGCCGAGCTGTTCTTCATCACCGGCGCCGACATCCTGGGCGAGCTCCATCGCTGGCGCGAGCCCGAAGAGGTGCTTCGCCTGGCTACGCTGGTGGTGGTTTCGCGCGCGGGCGAGGCGCTTTCGCCGTCCGAGGGCGTCGCAGCCCGGGCCGTCGAGATCACCCGCGTGGACGTTTCGTCGACGCAGGTCCGCCGCCTGGCCGCGGCGGGCAAGAGCATTCGATACCTGGTTCCCGAGGCCGTCCGCGCCGTCATCGAGCGCGAGCGGCTGTACCGGGACCTTTCCCATTGATCAGGCTGAAGGAACGCAGATGCTGAAGAGCCTCGTACACGCCGTGTTCGGCACGCGCCACACGCGCGAGCTGAAGCGGCTGCGGCCCGTCGTCGAACAGATCAACGCCCACTTCGAGCGGCTGAAGGACGTGTCCGACGACGAGCTGCGCGGGCAAACCGCGCGCTTCCGCGAGCGGATCGCCGAAGCTACGTCGGAGGTGGAGGCCGAGCTGGGCGACCTTCGCGCCCAGCGCCGCCAGTCGGAAGACGCCGCCGAGCGCGAGGCGCTGTCGCAGGCCATCGGCGACGCCGAAAAGCGGCTGAACGCCGAGCTGGAGGCGGAGCTCGACGAGATCCTTCCCGAGGCGTTCGCCACCGTCAAGGCGGCGGCGCACCGGCTGGTGGGCAGCGAGGCGCAGGTGACGGGGCGCAGCCTTGCCTGGGACATGGTGCACTACGACGTGCAGCTGATCGGCGGCATGGCGCTTCACCACGGGCGCGTTGCCGAGATGGCCACCGGCGAGGGGAAGACGCTCGTCGCCACCCTGCCGCTGTACCTGAACGCGCTGGCCGGCCGCGGCGCGCACCTGGTGACGGTGAACCCGTACCTGGCACAGCGCGACAGCGAGTGGATGGGGCACCTGTACGGGTTCCTGGGTCTCACGGTGGGGTGCATCGACCTGCACGAGCCCAACACCCCCGAGCGCCGCGCCGCCTACGGCGCCGACATCACCTACGGCACCAACAACGAGTTCGGATTCGACTACCTGCGCGACAACATGGTGCACGAGGTGGGGCAGCGCGTGCAGCGCGGCCACCACTACGCCATCGTCGACGAGGTGGACTCGGTGCTGATCGACGAGGCGCGCACCCCGCTGATCATCTCCGGCCCGGTGGGCACGGGGACCAATGCGGCGTACGCCCGCTACAACCCGTCCGTTTCCGACCTGCACCGCCGCCAGACGCGGCTGGTGAACGAGCTGATCGCGCAGGCCGAAAAGGACATCGAGGGGGGCGACACCTACGCCGCCGGCGAAAAGCTCTTCCTGGCCCGCCGCGGCTCGCCGCGGAACAAGCGGCTGCAGAAGATGCTGAACGACGACCCGGGCCTGGTGAAGGTGATCGGCAAGGTCGAGCGCGACTACATGATGGACAAGCGCGTCCACGAGCTGGAGGAGAACCTCCTGTACTCCATGGACGAAAAGGGCCACACCATCCACCTGACCGACCAGGGGCTCGACGTGCTGGCCCCGGACGACCACGACGCGTTCGTGGTGCCCGACATCTCCGAGGCGGTGCACCGGGTGGAGCTGGACCCATCGCTTTCGCTGGACGAAAAGCGCGACCGCAAGGACGAGCTGGAGCGCGAGTACGCCGATAAGAGCGAGCGCATCCACATCATCCACCAGCTGCTCAAGGCGTACACGCTCTTCAACAAGGACGAGCAGTACGTCATCCAGAACGGCGAGGTGATGATCGTCGACGAGTTCACCGGCCGCATGATGCCCGGCCGGCGCTGGAGCGACGGGCTTCACCAGGCGGTGGAGGCCAAGGAGGGCGTCGCGGTGAAGGCCGAGACGCAGACGCTGGCCACCATCACCATCCAGAACTACTTCCGGATGTACGACAAGCTCGGTGGCATGACGGGCACCGCCGAGACGGAGGAGGGCGAGTTCCACCAGATCTACGGGCTGGACGTGATGGTGATTCCCACCAACCGTCCCGCCCAGCGCCAGGACCGCCACGACCTGGTGTACAAGACCAAGCGCGAAAAGCTGAACGCCATCGTCGAAGAGGTCCGCCGGCTTCACACCATGGAGCTGCCGGTCCTCGTGGGCACGGTGAGCGTCGACACCTCCGAGACGCTTTCGCGCATGCTGAAGCGCGCGGGAGTGCCGCACGAGGTGCTGAACGCCAAGTACCACCAGCGCGAGGCCGAGATCGTGTCGCTGGCCGGGCAGCCGGGCGCCGTGACCATCGCCACGAACATGGCCGGCCGCGGCACCGACATCAAGCTGGGCGAAGGGGTCACCGCGCAGCGAACCATCGCCTGGCTCAAGGCCCGCAATGCGGACCTCAAGGCGCTCAGCACCTCGCCCGACCCGGCCACGGTGGTGGACCTGACCACGCAGGCCGACGACTTCGGGGTAGAAACGGGCGGGCTTCACATCATCGGCTCCGAGCGGCACGAGTCGCGGCGCATCGACCGTCAGCTCCGCGGCCGCGCGGGGCGCCAGGGCGACCCGGGCGCGTCGCAGTTCTTTTTGTCGCTGGAAGACGACCTGATGCGGCTGTTCGGCTCCGACCGCATCGCCTCGATCATGGACCGGCTGGGTGCCGAAGAGGGCGAGGTGATCACCCACCCGTGGATCACCAACTCCATCAGCGGCGCACAGAAGCGGGTGGAGATGCAGAACTTCGAGGCGCGCAAGCGGCTGCTGGATTACGACGACGTGATGAACCAGCAGCGCGAGGTGATCTACGACTTGCGCACCTTTGCCCTGGAAGGCGGCGAAGAGCTGAAGGGCGAGGTGTGGGAGATGATCGAGCGGGCGCTCCCGGTGATCGTCGACGAGTACGCCCCCGCCGGTGCGCCCACCGACGACTGGAACCTGCCGGGGCTGCGCCAGCGCCTGATGCTGGACTTCATGCTCACGGCCGACCGGCTGCCGGCGAACGAAGGGGACGCGCCGGGCTTCGCGGGCCGGGAGGAGCTGGACGACTACCTGGTGGAGGCGGCGCGGGAGCACTACCACGAGAAGCTGGACCGCTTCGGCGAGGCGGCCGACGCGGTGCTGCGCTTCGTGGTGCTCAACACGATCGACGAGAAGTGGAAGGACCACCTGTACGACCTGGACCACCTGAAGGCGTCGATCGGGTTCCGGGGATGGGGGCAGAAGGACCCGCTGCTGGAGTACAAGAAGGAAGCGTACGACATGTTCGAGGACCTGATGACGGACCTCTACCAGTCGGCAGCGCGCTTCGTGTACCGGGCGCAGCTGGCGCCCATGGCGCCGCCCCAGCCGCCGCCGCCGATGACCTTCTCCGGCCCGGCCGCCGATGCGGAGCTGGGCGTGGCCGACGAGGCGCGGGAGCGCGACGAGCCGCCCGCGCCGCCGCCGCCGCCGCGCCGGGCGTCGCTGGGCATCAACCCGTACACCGCGGTTCCGCCGAAGCCGCGGGAGATGCACACCAACCGCGAAGAGCCGGGCGCGCCCAAGCCCGCCCCCACTCCCTCGGTGGGGCGGAACGAGCCCTGCCCGTGCGGAAGCGGCAAGAAGTACAAGAACTGCCACGGCAAGGCGTAGGGCAGGGGAGAGGAGGACAGCGGGCGGGGGCCCGGAGCGGAATGCTCCGGGCTCCCGCTTCGCACTTCGGCACTCATGCACTCACGCACCTGCCCCCAGGCGGGAAAAGTGGCTGGTGTGGAAGGCGGAGGGGGATTATATTCGGGATGTGTTCGGGTGCCTGCGCGGTGCGGGCGCCTGGCGAAACCCCGGTCCCGGAGCCGCGTGCATGGTCACGATCACGTGTCCCATTCCCCCCGCCTTCGTCAGCATCAAGAAGTGGCCGGAGTCCGAAAAGCCGCGCGAGCGGCTGCGGGCGCAGGGCGCCGGGGCGCTGTCCGCCCGCGAGCTGCTGGCGCTGCTCATCGAAACGGGCGAGCCACCCCGGCGCGGCCGGCCGCCGCGGTCGGCCATGGACCTGGCGGGCGACCTCCTGAACTGGTTTGCGCCCGAGGGGGGCGACGAATCGCTGCGGCGCATCAGCCAGGCGCCGCTCAGCGCGCTCTGCGAGGTGCCCGGCATCGGACCGGCGAAGGCCGCCAAGATCCTGGCCGCCCTGGACCTGGGCCGGCGCGCCGCCCGCGAGTCGCTCCCCGTGCGCGTGCAGGTGGCCTCGGCGCGCGACGTGTACGAGCGCATGCGCCTAGCCATGCGCGACCTTCCCCAGGAAGAGTTCCACGTGCTGCTGCTGAACCGCCAGAACGAGGTGCTGCGCGAGGTGGTGGTCACGCGGGGCACCCTGGACCACTCCAACATCCACGCGCGCGACGTCTTTCGCCCGGCCATGGCCGAGAGCGCGTCGTGCGTGGTGGTGGTGCACAACCACCCCGGCGGCCGGCCCACGCCCTCGCCCCAGGACAAGGAGCTCACCCGCGAGCTGTGCGTGGCCGGACGGCTGGTGGGCATTCCCGTGCACGACCACGTGATCGTGGGCGAGCACGGTTACTACTCGTTTGCCGAGGCGGGGCTGCTGGAGCGGCTCTGAGGGCGCGGCAGGGGTGACCACGGCCCGACAATCGCTTACATTTCACGGCATGTGCACCCCTGCCTTCGCACCCGTTCCGCTTCGCCACGCCGCCCCCCGGGTGACGTGCGTGCACGCGCGCGCGCCGGAGGCGCGCGGCTGATGGCGCAGCAGGCCCCCCTGCTGCAGGGCGCCGACGAGGCGCGCGAGCATGCGCGTGGCATCCTGCCGCCCGACCTGTTCGCGGCGGTGGAGCCGTACGCCGAGCGGCTGGACCTGGACCTGATCACCCGGGCGTACGAGTTCAGCGCGGTTGCGCACCAGGGGCAGAAGCGGCACTCGGGCGAGGACTACATCGTCCACTGCATCGAGGTGGCCAAGGTGCTGGCCGAGCTGCACCTGGACTCGGCCACCATCGCGGGCGGGCTGATCCACGACGTGGTCGAGGACACCCCGGCCACGTTGGAGGACGTGCGCGCGGCGTTCGGGCCCGAGGTGTCGACGGTGGTGGACGGGCTCACCAAGATCGCCAAGGTGCAGTTCCGCACCAGCACCGAGCAGCAGGTGGAGAACTTCCGCAAGCTGCTGCTGAGCATGGCGCAGGACGCCCGCGTGATCCTGATCAAGCTGGCCGACCGGCTGCACAACATGCGCACGCTCGACTGGCTGCGCGAAGACAAGCGGCTGCGCATTGCGCTGGAAACGCGCGAGATCTACGCGCCTTTGGCGCACCGGCTGGGGGTGGCGGCGCTCAAGTGGGAGCTGGAGGACCTGTGCTTCAAGTACCTGGAGCCCGAGCCCTACCGCGACCTGGCGCGCCGCGTGTCGGAGAAGCGCCGCGAGCGCGAGGAGTGGATCGAGAACCTTCGCGTGCCGCTGGAAAGCGAGCTGCGCGAGGCGGGGATCGATTGCGAGGTGACGGGGCGGCCCAAGCACCTGTGGTCCATCTACCGCAAGATGGTGCAGCGCGAAAAGGAGTACGACGAGATCTACGACCTGATGGCGGTGCGGGTGATCGTCGACACCATCGCCGACTGCTACCATGGGCTGGGCGTGATCCACAACCGCTGGACGCCGCTGACGGAGCGGTTCCACGACTACATCGCCACGCCCAAGAGCAACATGTACCAGTCGCTCCACACGACCATCTTCGGTCCGGGGGGGCGGCTGTACGAAATCCAGATCCGCACGCGCGAAATGCACCGCACCGCCGAGTACGGCATCGCGGCGCACTGGAAGTACAAGGAAGGCCCCCGCGGCGACGACGTCGACGAGACGCTGACCTGGTTCCGCCAGGTGCTGGAGTGGCAGCAGGAAACGAAGGAGCCGGAGGAATTCATGGAATTCCTTCGCATCGACCTGTTCCAGGACGAGATCTTCGTGTTCACGCCCATGGGCGACGTAAAGCAGCTGCCCAAGGGCGCCACGCCCATCGACTTCGCGTTCGCCGTGCACACCGAGGTGGGGCTTCACTGCGCCGGCGCGCGGGTGAACGGGCGCTACACGCCCATCACGCGCGAGCTCAAGAACGGCGACCAGGTGGAGATCGTCACCGACGCCAAGCAGCGGCCCTCGCGCGACTGGCTGGCCTTCGTGAAGACCGCCCGGGCGCGCAACAAGATCCGCCAGTGGATCAAGGACGAGGAGTTCGGCGACTCGGTGCGGCTGGGGCGCGAGTTCATCGAGCGCGAGATCCGCAAGGCGCGCAGGGAAAAGGTGTCGGAAGACCGCTTCGGCGAGGCGGCGCGTGTGCTGGACCTTCCCGACGCCGCCCACCTGTTCGCGGCGCTGGGGCGCGGCGACCTGGGCCCGTCGAAGGTGATGGCGGCGCTGTGGCCCGAGTCCGTCGACGAGCCGCCGAAGCCGCCCTCCGCCTTCGAGCGGCTGGTTTCGCGGGTGCGGGGGGAGCAGACCAACGCCCCGGTGAAGATCCAGGGGATGAGCAACCTGATGGTTCGCTACTCCCAGTGCTGCCAGCCGGTGCCGGGCGACAAGGTGGTGGGGTACGTGACGCGCGGCCGCGGGGTGAGCATCCACCGCATCGACTGCCCCAACATCCTGCAGCTGCAGGGGCACCCGGAGCGGCGGGTGGAGATCGACTGGGACGGCGGCGGCGCCGACCGCTTCTTCGTGCGCCTGGGGATGGAGGGGAGCGACCGGCGTGGCCTGTTCGCCGACATCGCCAGCGCCATCTCGGCTACGAACACCAACATCAAGAGCGCCGACATCAACGCCGACCAGCACGGCATGCGCGGCGACTTCGTGGTGGAGGTGGAGAACCTGGCGCACCTGAACCGCGTGCTGAACGCCATCAAGAAGGTGAAGGGCGTGATGCGCGTGGAGCGGCGCGAGCAGACGGACCTGGCCGAGGTGGCCGAGGTGGGGGAGGGGTAACTACGGTCACCACGGTAACTACAATAACCACGGTTGCTTGGGTCATTGCCGCCAAGGGTGCCGTGCGTGGTTCCGTTCCGACCAAAGTGACCGTCCTTACCGTTGTTACCGTGTTTACCGGGGTTCCTGAATGCCGTTCGATCTCGTTTCTCCCTTTTCTCCCGCGGGCGACCAGCCGCGCGCCATCGCCGAGCTCACCGAGGGGCTGAAGCGGGGAGACAAGTACCAGACACTCCTGGGCGCCACCGGCACCGGCAAGACGCTGACGATGGCGCACGTCATCGCCCAGCACGGCAGGCCGGCGCTGGTGATGAGCCACAACAAGACGCTCGCCGCGCAATTGTACGGGGAAATCAAGAACTTCTTCCCCCGCAACGCCGTCGAGTACTTCATCAGCTACTACGACTACTACCAGCCCGAGGCGTATGTACCCAGCACCGACACGTACATCGAAAAGGACTCGTCGATCAACGAGGACATCGAGCGGCTGCGCCTGCGCGCCACCTCGTCGCTGATGGAGCGCGACGACGTGATCATCGTCTCCTCCGTCTCGTGCATCTACGGCCTGGGCGACCCGCAGGAGTACCGGTCGCAGATGCTGGTGCTGGAGGTGGGGCAGGAGATCACGCGGAAGAAGATCCTCGAAGGGCTGGTGGCCATCCAGTACTCGCGCAACGACGCCTCGTTCGTGCGGGGCACCTTTCGCGTCCGCGGCGACACGGTAGAGGTGTATCCCGCGTACGAGGAGCAGGGGGTGCGCATCGAGCTGTGGGGCGACGAGATCGAGCGCATCTCGCGGTTCGAGCCGCTGACGGGCGACACGATCGCCACGCTCACCCGCACGGCCATCCTTCCCGCAACGCACTTCGTCACGGCCAAGAGCAAGCTGGAGCGCGCGGTGGACCGCATCCGCCGCGAGCTTGACGAGCGGCTGCGGGAGCTGCTGGGCGCGGGGCGGCTGCTGGAGGCGCAGCGGCTGGAGTCGCGCACCAACTTCGACATCGAGATGATGCTGGAGATCGGCACCTGCTCCGGCATCGAGAACTATTCCCGCCACATCGCGGGACGTGCGGAGGGCGAGCGGCCGGCGTGCCTGTTCGACTACTTCCCGGAAGACTTCCTGGTCGTGGTGGACGAGAGCCACGTGACCGTGCCGCAGATCGGCGGGATGTTCAACGGCGACCGCGCGCGCAAGCTCACCCTGGTGGACCACGGCTTTCGCCTTCCCTCGGCGCTGGACAACCGGCCGCTGAAGTTCGACGAGTGGGAGCAGCTGGTTCCCAAGGCCGTCTTCGTTTCGGCCACGCCTAGCGAGTACGAGCTGGCGCAGAGCGGCGGCGTGGTGGTGGAGCAGATCATTCGCCCCACGGGGCTGCTGGACCCGGTGGTGGAGATCCGTCCGGTGAAGGGGCAGGTTGACGACCTGCTCCACGAGATCCACCTGCGCGCCGAACGCCAGGAACGGGTGCTGGTGACCACGCTTACCAAGCGGATGTCGGAGGACCTGACGGACTTCCTGCAGCAGAACGGGGTGCGCGTGCGCTACCTGCACTCCGACATCCAGTCGCTGGAGCGGGTGGAGATTTTGCGCGACCTGCGGCTGGGCAAGTTCGACGTGCTGATCGGCATCAACCTGCTGCGCGAGGGGCTGGACCTGCCCGAGGTGTCGCTGGTCGCCATCCTGGACGCCGACAAGGAGGGCTTCCTGCGCTCCAGTAGCTCACTGATTCAGACGGTGGGCCGCGCGGCGCGCAATTCCCAGGGCACCGCCATCCTGTACGCCGACCGCATCACCGGGTCGATGAAGCGGATGATCGAGGAGACCGACCGGCGGCGGGCCATCCAGGTGGAGTACAACGAGAAGCACAACATCATCCCGCAGACCATCTTCAAGTCGGTGGGGGAGATCGAGAGCAGCACCCGCGTGGCCGACGCGCGCACGCCCAAGGTGGATGCCAAGGCCGAGGCCGCCAAGTCGGCGGAGCGCAAGGCCGTCCTGGAGGGCAAGAAGAGCCCGGCGGAGCTGATGACGCAGCTGGAGCAGGAGATGCGCGACGCGGCGTCGCAGCTGGATTTCGAGCGCGCCGCGCTGCTCCGCGACCAGTTGCTGGAGCTGAAGGCCGAGGTGGACGGCGCCCGGCCCGCGCAGCGCCGTTCCGTGGCGTCGCTGCGGGCATGACGGGCGTGCTGAGTGGGGCGTTGGACGAGGAGGCGCTGCAGGGGTGGGGGCGGCGGATCGGACGGGAGGCGCGGACGCCCTTGGTGCTGTGCCTGCGAGGCGACCTGGGGGCGGGGAAGAGCACCCTGGCCCGCGCCATCGCGCACGGGGCGGGGGTGGAGGGCGACGTTCCCTCGCCCACCTTCAACCTGGTGTTTCGCTACGACACGCCGCGCGCCCGGGTGTGGCACCTGGACCTGTACCGGCTGGAGCGCGACGACGAGGTGTGGGAGCTGGGGTGGGGCGACCTGGGCGGCGACGGCGACCTGGTGATGATCGAGTGGCCGGAGCGGGCCGAGGCGCTGCTGCCGCCCGTGCGCTGGGAGATCGAGCTGCTGGAGCACGAACCGGATTCGCGCGAGGTGACCGCGTCGCCCGTGGGCGAGCCGCCGCCGCTGCCGCCCATGCGGGAGGCGGCGTGAGCGGGCTTTTGGGCGGGCCCCTGCTGGCGCTCGACAGCTCGGGCCGCTCTGCGTACGTCGCCGTGGAGGTGGACGGGCGCGTGCTGGCGGAGGAAACCGTCTCCGCCCAGGCGAACGCGTCGTCGGCGCTGCTGCCCGCAGTCGATCGCGCCGTGGCGGCGGCGGGGCTGCGGCCCGGGGACGTGGCGGCCGTGGTGTGCGGCGGGGGCCCGGGCTCGTTCACGGGGCTGCGCATCGCCGCGGCGACGGCGAAGGGCATCGTCCGCGCGTTGGGCGTGCCGCTGTACGCCTACTCGGGGCTGATGGCCGCGGCGGCGGCGCACCGGGTGGACGAGCGGCCCGTCTGCGCGCTGTTCGACGCCCGCAACCGCGAGGTGTACGCGGGGTGCTGGTTGTTCGCCGACGATTCTGTGCGCGAGGAAGTGCTCGCCGTTTCCGCGCAGGGGATCGACGAGCTGGTGCAGCGGCTGCGTGGGCTGCCGGTGCGCTTCGTGGGGGACGGCGCGGCACTGCACCGGGATGCGCTCGTGGCGGAGTTCGGCGACGACGCGGTGGATGGGGAGGACCGGTCGCTCGCGCGCGGGCTGCTGTGGCTGGCGCGCGCGGCGCCGGACGCCGGGCGGGTGGCGGACGCGGCGGCGTGGGAGCCGGAGTACGTGCGCGCCGCGGGGGTGGAGCGCATCGCGGCGGCCAGGGCGGGCGCGTGATGTCGACGCCGATGGCCAGGACGCCGGTGGCGCGGGCTTCGTCGTTCCACGTCCGCCGCTGCCGCGAGGGTGACATCGCGCGGGTGGTGGAGATCGAGATCGCGAGCTTTTCGATGCCGTGGAAGGAGGACACCTTTCGCGGGCTGCTGAAGCGCACCGACAGCGATTTCCTGGTGGCCGAGATGGACGGCGACGTCGTGGGCTACGCGGCCGCGTGGACGGTGCTGGACCAGGCGGAACTCGGCAACGTGGCCGTCGCTCCCGAAGCCCGCGGCGCCGGGGTGGGCGGCGCCTTGGTGGACGCCGTGGTGGACCACGTGCGCGACCGGGGCGCGGCGGAGCTGTTCCTGGAGGTGCGCGTTTCCAACGAGGCGGCCAAGTCCGTCTACCGCCAGCGCGGCTTTACCGGCGTGGGCCGGCGCCGCTCGTACTACTCGCACCCAACCGAGGATGCGCTGGTGATGCGGCTGCGGATCCAATCGTTTGCTTGACACGCATCCGGCGCCCCTTTATCATGGCGCTTTCGCGTCCACTCTGTTCGCTTGAATTCACTGAGGAGGAGCCGTGGCCCGCAGCCTGAACAAGGCCATTCTGATCGGAAACCTGGGGCAGGACCCCGAAATCCGCACCATCCCCAGCGGTGCGCGCGTTGCGCAGTTCTCGGTGGCTACCACGCGCCGGTGGAACGGACGCGACGGGCAGCAGCAGGAAAAGACCGAGTGGCACCGGATCGTGGTGTGGGAAAAGCTCGTCGACATCGTGGAGAAGTGGGTCAAGAAGGGCGACCGCATCTACGTGGAGGGCGAGATCGAGTACCGGCAGTACGAGGACAAGGACGGCGTCACCAAGTACATGACCGAAATCCGCGCCCGCGAGATCATTCTGCTGGGCGGCGGCCGTGAGGGCGGCGACCGCGAGTCGGGCGGTGGCGGCGGGTACGGTGGTGGTGGCGGAGGAGGTGGTGGGTACGGCGGAGGCGGTGGCCGTTCCGGTGGCGGCGGGGGCGGAGGCGGTGCCCCGCGCGGCGGTGGCGGTGGGGCGGGTGGCGGTGGTGGACGCGGCGGGGCCGGCTCCGGCGGGGCGGGCGGTCGCGACTACGACGACTTCCAGGCTCCGCCGTTCGAGGACGACGACGACCTGCCGTTCTGAGGACCGATCATCACGGCCGTCGGCTTAACGTCGTGATCGTCAGCCCTAGGCTTGAGAAACCGCCTCCGGACATCGTCCCGGGGGCGGTCTTTTTCAGCCCGCCTGGTTGCGGATTTCCACGCCCACGGTCAGCCTGGTGTGAGCCCGCACGAGCGGACCTGACAGGATCGGGCAGCCGCGGAGCTTGCAATGCGGTAGGACTTCGGCCAATTCCTAAGCTGACAGCGGGACAACATTCGATTCTGAATCGGCGAGCCGGTCCGCCGTCCGATTCGGGCTGCGGATGGGGTCGTGATTTTTCAGCACGCCCAGCAGCGCCACTTAGAAGTCGTCAATCGGGCCGGAAGACACGAGGGTCGCGGTTGGTCCGATGCCGGCTGAAGCAAGAGTCTTGACCTCTACACCACCTCCCGCCTGACCGTAATTTGGCAGAACAGTTCCGACCAGGAGAGAGGTCCCAACGGGAAGATCGTAAACGTGGACATACGATGCAGGTACCGGGATAGGCAACGCGTAGCGACCAACTGCGGCGAATCCGGTGTTCGCGTAGGTCTGATCGGCCTCAGTCGTCAGGTATGTATCCACGGCGAGATGAGTGCCGCTGAAACGACGGTCTCCTACTGTACCCGTGTACCTGTAAAACCGCGTCTTGCTCGAAACCATGATCGTGCCCAGGAGAGCGATCGCACCGGCAACCGGCAGATAGCCCGCCGGCAGCGTTGCGACGTTGTGCGCCGCGGGTGCGGTGAGTGCGACGGTTACCACTCTCGGCACTATAGAGGGGAACGGTTGTCCGGCAAGAAGATCCGCGAGCGAGAAAAAGCGTGGGTGAGGCTCTAGTGGAATAACGTAGTCGTTGCCGCCGACAATGACTAGCGACTCACTTCTATCGTCGGGGAGGAGCGCGGAAGCGAGCACGTAACCCATCCCGGACTCCGGGAGGCCAGCCAACTTGGCTTGGCTCACTCCCGCGAGTTGAAGAAGCGTGTCCCACATTGAGAATCTCCGTTGTGCTCTCTAACGCCATAAGCGTCAGGGTGCGGGGGTCGGCGCGCAAGTTTGTCGCGGGCGAAAGCACGCAGGGCCCGCGCATTCCTGTAGCCGGTTGCTAGCGGCGCCCGCGCCCGAGTCAGCCCTTGAATAGAGTTATGGACGGGCGCCAATCCAGCGCTCGAATGCAGGATTTCTAGAGATTGCTTCCAAAACGCGCTGTGATGATGTTCCGGGGTCTTCTATTCTCAGAGAAGCTTGTGCCATGATTCGCTCAACCTGAGACAGTTCTTCCATTGCTCGCTCAATCTCAAGTTGTTCCGGCGGCGGTGAAATAGATGCCACGCGGTCAAACAATTCCTTGATCCCGGTTTTGCGGAACTCGGGATACACATTACTCACCGCGCCACTGGTTGCAGGAGGTGCAAAGAGTCCTACTTCCAGTTGGCGCCACTCCGCGGCTGCACGAAGTTGATTGGAAGATTGTAAGCTGAACTGCCAAAGCGCCAAGTCGCCTAAGAATACACCGAGCCGCCGGGAGATTTCAGCGTCCAAACGCCGGCGTAAGGCCTCGCGTTGGGCAACGACAGTGTCTCCGCCGTTGTCGGACGGATCGCCTGCGTTCTCTTCCAAACGATCGAACGTTGCCTGCGATACGACGTGCAGACTCGCGATCCGAAGAATGCCGCTGTACGTAGCCAACCCGGCTAAGAAACCGGCCAAGAGTGCACTCAGTAGCCACCAAACAGAATGCGCTTCAACTCTTTCTTTTAGATTCATCGTCGCCATTTGGTACTCGGGAAACATCTGAACAGCCTAACTCCCAAAGTCTAGACTAACGGCTCAGACGAGTGATCGCCCATGATGATGCCACGAGTGGCCTTCGTAGCTTGTAAGCTTGGTCGTTGATGATCACTCGTTCACTACACCCGGTGAGTGGTGTCCGCCAACTACTCGGGACGAAACCTGAACTGACCGTCCGTTCTGTACGTGCGTACCACTCAGGTCGCGTAGCCCTCGCGGATTCATAACATATCCACTCGGATCAAAGACCACGATCCAGAGTTGATCAACGTCTGGATGGTTGGCATAGTGTGCGACGTCGATAATCAACTCACTTCCCACTTTCTTGGCATGTGCCTCGCTACGGACGAACTTCACCTCCAGAGCAATGCGGTGCTCCGGCAGCACAAAGTCAATGCGTGTCGAGTTCAACGCATAGCTTGGCGTGTACTCTTCAGGCCTGATATCCTTGATCCAGGGTCTGAGTAAGCAGTGAAGCAGGTCCTGCACATCGTACTCGTCAAGGAGCTCGATGATTGGCTTGCCTTGGCGGCGCTGCTTCAGGGGGAACTCCGCACGCCGAAGACCCGTAATGAGGCGGTCCAGCAGGCGTTGAACGTCGCTCGGAAAGTCAACTTCTCCTGGCGGCTCAGCAGGTGCGTTAGTTGCGAATCGCTGGAGCGCTGCTCGCGTCGACTGCGAGAGCGCTTGGTTCTCAAGCATTTGCGTCAGCACCCCGCCGACGATGCTGTCCAGCTGCGAGGGCGCTTCGGCACTAATACCCTCAATCCAGCCATAGAAGGCAGACTCGCGCTGGCCTGCAGCCGGCAACTCGATATCGCGCTTCCAGTTCGGCTGTGCGCCGGCCAACACAAACAAATCCTTGATCGTACGAAGCGTATACTCCTTGGCCGCGAGTGCGAGGGCGTGGAGGAGCCGCTGATCAGTGGGCATTTGGGTACCGTAATCGTGAAGTGGTCCGGGCCGTGTGTGCGCCGAACGGCCTACGGGTCGATGTGGACGGCCACTACGCAAGCGTGGCCGCTGCGAAATTCATGGAGGGCCCCGCATCCCCTGCAGGCGTTGTGTTAGGTCCTGCTGCAGTGCTGGCGTTCCAAATCCTCGGCAAGCGATTGAAGTTCGTGGCTACGCTCCCGAGCAAGCCTCGCGACGGCAAGCTCCCAACCTGCGGGCGGATTTCTATATCCGCCGCTCGCGGCATCCATTCTGGCACGCTCGATCGAGTTCACCGAGGCACCACATGCTGCGGCGATCTCAGGTAGCGTTACTCGGGTGATCAGCCGGTCGGTCGCTGCTTTGAAGTTCAACTTTTGTCTTTGTCAGGAGCACACTTGACAAAACGTGCTCTGTCAGGTAGCTTACTGACAGCAGGGTAGGAGACAAGGCTGACCGTTCCTCCCATCATGAAGTCCTGGCCAGCCTCGCGACTCGAACAGACCCGCAAGCCTGCTCGCCTGCAAAGGATACCCCTGCTCGGCGGCGCGGGTCAAGAGATGGAGGTGAGCATGGAACGAGACCAACTGCCCTCGCCGATGCGGTTCCTGGAGATCCTGACGGACAGGTTCGGCGCGCTCGAAGCGGTCGCGAACTCCTCGATCAAGCTGGCCCGCTACGCACCGGAGGACGAGCTGGCGATGGACCTGCTCGTCGCCGAGGCAGTGCTGGAGTTCGGCTGCACCCTCCGCGAGGCGGCGGAGAGCGCGATGGAGTGGGCGAGGGCGCGCGGAGTGGCACCGCTTGCGTGAGGATGGCAGGGAGGCGGAGCCCCGGCGGTTGGCGGTGGTAGTCGCAGCAGCGCTGGCGAGGGGCGGGCGACAGTCGGATCGGGGGTGATGCGCTGCGGGCGTGTCGCCCCCGACTAGATGCGCACTTGGAAGTGTACCGCGCGATGAGAGAAGCGGAACCCGGCCCGCCGTCCTGCCCTCACCGGAGCGACATGAGGTATCGCTCCGTCTCCGGGGCGAAGCGGCCCACGATTTCCGGGTGCTCACGATAAAGGGAGATGTACTGGAGAAAGAACTCGACGGGTCGTTGCTGGAGCAGGCGGCGGATGCACTCAGCTCCACAGTGACGCTCGATCGCCTTCGCCATCTGGAAGCCGAGGGCATAGAACCGGGGGTTGCTCATGAAGCCCCGGTCCAGAACCTCCCGCCAGGTGATCTCGTTGCGGGCCACCTGCTGAAACGTGGTGTCGAAGAGCGCGAAATTTGCACGCACGCGCGCGGGCTCGGCATCCGTACGGAAGCGCTGGCGCATGCGCGCGATCTCGGGGCCGCCACCGCCGAACCTCTCCGGGTCCGACACCAGATCAGCGGTGCCCTCGCCGACGACCGTCGCCAGCGTCCGCTCGGGCAGGGGGAGGCTCTCCGCCGAGTCGGCCATGGCCGCGAGGCTCGGCACCCGGCGGAACGCCGCCTTCTGCACGAGATGGAAGGTCTCATGGGTGATGTGGGCCATCACGCCCTCCCAGTCTCCCGCCGCGTCCGCGAGATTGTAGTAGAACACGTCACCCTCGGGCGTGGTGCGGACGAAGCCAGTGGACGTGCCCCCCGCCATCAGGTACGCCTTCAGATGGAGCGGACCGGTTTCCGGCGTGTAGGGACCCATGATGGCGAGCAACCGGTCCAGCACGGCCTGCTCATTCTCCCGGAGATGCGCGAGGAGCCTCCGGATGCGCTCCCGCTCGCCATGGGCCTTCGGCAGGTTGAAGTGGATGTGCTCCTGCGCAACGTCGCCCGTCCCCAGGAACCTCTGGAGGGCGGTGCCAAAATCAGCGCGCTGCACACCAGGGACGAGGCGGACGACATTGTCCACCATCATGCTCACGCCGTGAATCTGGAGGAGCGAGTCCACCGCCGCATCGGTGATGGTGTCGCGCTCCAGCGCCGCCATCATGGCCTCGGCGCCGGCGTAGTCGATCTGGAGGCTCACCTCGGCTCGCGGGACGGGTGCGGCGGCCTGCCGCGGCACCACGCTCCGCTCGCGACACCCCGAGGTGGCGAGCACGATCAGCAGGGGCGTTGCGACCCAACGGGATCTATGGACGAGGCTGGACATGGTTCCGCCGACTTCGAGTGAAGGGTGCCGGAAGAGTGGAGAGCGTGTCTCGACCGATGCCGCCGTTCCAGCCGGCACTTCGCCCACCGCTGCGCCCCACTGCCGCCTGAGAACTCTATCATCGCCGACAGCGCCTGCCGGCGCCATAGCGGTGCCATCTTGACGAAAGTCTTTTTGCCGACAAGCTTGAATTGAATTGCAACTCCTGTGGAGGTGCCACCATGCTCATGCGCTCCGTCACTTTCGCTCTACTGCTTGTGTTCCTGCTCGCTGGTGCTTGCGCCCTGCCTGCCGACCCGCCCGGCGGCGTGTGCAGCCTCCCGACGCTCAGCGATGCGCCGGCACCCGCCTTGGCCCTGACGGCGTTCGCCTACGACCGCGCGGCGGCCTACGACCTGGTGCTCCAGCCGATCGGCACCCAGCCGGGTGTGCAGATCTACCAACTGAGCTTTCTCAGCCCGCGCGGTACCGGCCGCGCGACGGGGCGGCTCTTCGTGCCCGAGGGTGCGGGCCCGTTCGCGGGGTTGTTGCTGCAGCACGGAATGCAGGGCAACTCCCAACAGATGACGGGCGAAGGGGTGCTGCTGGCGCGCCACGGGGCGGTGGTGGTGGCGCTCGACGCCCCGTTCGCGCGGCGCGGGGGCAGCTCGCTCCGCTTCACCGAGGCTGACAGCGCCGAGCAGGTGCAGCTCATGACCGACCTGCAGCGTGCCGTGGACGTGCTCGTGGCGCGCCCGGACGTGGACGCGAGTCGGCTCGGTTTCGTGGGCTTCAGCTACGGCGGGACGATGGGCGCGCTCTTCGTCGGGATTGAGCGGCGGCTCAAGACGGGCATCCTCGCGGTGGCCGACGGCGGGCTCGTCTCGCACTTCGCCAGCCCCGAGGACGCCGGCGCCTTAGCCGGGCTCACCTGCGCGGAGCGGCGGCGCTGGCTCGAGTCGATGATCCCGATCGAGCCGATCAAGTACGTCGGCTTCGCGTCACCGACGTCCCTCCTGCTGCAGTCGGGGCGGCAGGACGACCTCGTGCCGCCGCGCGACGCCGAGCGGCTGCACGCCGCGGTGCGCGATCCGAAGACGATCCTCTGGTACAACGCGGGGCACGGCCTGAACGCCGAGGCCGCGCGCGACCGCCTGGTGTGGCTGCAGCAGCGGCTCGGGATGCGCGCCCCGGCGCTCTGAGCCTACGCCCGGACGCGGCGCCCCGGCGCGCTGACCATGTAAGGCGAAGGTCCTGGCGTAGTGCCAGGATACGCATCCGGTGGGGTTCGGGGTTCCCGAGCTCCACCGGATCGTTCGTTCTGCCGGTCGACGGCGCCGTGCGCGACCGGCCGGGAGTGCACGCGCGGAACGTTGCGGCCGAGTTCTTGGGCGCGCTCGAGGCGGTGGCGAAACTCCTCGATCAAGCTGGCGCGATACGCACCGGGAGGATGAACTGGCGATGGATGGGGGAGTTCGGCTGCAGACTGCACGGGGCGGGGGACGGCGCGATGGAGTGGGCGAGGGGGCGAGGAGTACACCGCTTTCGTGAACCTGGCACGTGGCATCGTCGCCGCGGGGCTTTCAGCCACAGCTCTCCGCCACCAAGACGACGGTACCTATCGTGACTGCCACGTCCACCCACAGGATCCACATCAGGATCCGGTAGCCTAACGATTCCTTGGGCGGAACCTGGTTGTAAATCCCACAGGCAGGGCAGGTCATGTCCTCATTCATCCTGGATACTCTGGAGCACTGCCAGCAACGCATACGTCCTGGCCTCGGACTTCGCCGTCCGGGGGTACTGCCCGCCTCCTGCTTCCTCGCCATACGGTTTCCTGTGATCGTGATGTGAGCGCCCTGGCCCACAAGGGTCAGGGTGCGGGGCCGGTGTGCGATACCTTCGTTCGCCGAAAGCATGGCCGGCTACCCAGAGGAGAATACGGACGCAGGCCGAGAGGAGATTCGCGGACCCAGACGTCTGCCTCTTGCGGATGTCGCGTCCGTAAGTGCCCCCACGTGGTAGTACCCTTGCGCACAAGTTCTTTGTATCGTAAAGTTCTTCGTGCTCAGGAGCGCTGGCGGATGCGCCGGATCCGCCTGGGCGTCGTACACAGCGAAAAGCCATGGAACTGCAGATCCGCGACGTATCCAAGATCTACCCGAACGGCGTGCAGGCGCTGAATCACGTTTCGCTTACGATTCCCGCGGGGATGTACGGCCTGCTGGGGCCCAACGGCGCAGGCAAGTCTACGCTGATGCGCATTCTGGCCACCCTGCAGGAGCCGGACAGCGGGACCATCCACCTGGGCGAGATCGACGTCGTGCGCGAAAAGGACCGCGTGCGGCAGACGCTCGGCTACCTGCCGCAGGAGTTCGGCGTGTATCCCAAGGTGAGCGCCGAGGAGCTGCTCGAGCACTTCGCCATCCTCAAGGGCATCGCGGCCAAAAAGGCGCGCAGGGAGGTGGTGGAGGCGCTGCTCCGGCAGACGAACCTGTGGGACGTGCGCAAGCAGAAGCTGGGCGGCTACTCGGGCGGGATGCGGCAGCGCTTTGGCGTGGCGGTGGCGCTGCTGGGCAACCCGAAGCTCCTGATCGTCGACGAGCCGACGGCGGGGCTGGACCCGGCAGAGCGCGTGCGGTTCCTTAACCTGCTGAGCGAGCTGGGCGAGAACAGCGCGGTGATCCTTTCCACGCACATCGTGGAGGACGTCAGCGAGCTGTGCACGCGGATGGCGATCATCGACCGGGGCGAAATCCTGCTGGAAGCCGAGCCGCTGGGCGCCATCGAGCAGATGCGCGGCCGGATCTGGCGCAGCGTGATCGAGAAGCGCGCGCTGGCGGAGATGGAGCGAGAGCACGCGGTGATCTCCACCAAGCTGCTCGCCGGAAAGACCCTCGTGCACGTCTACGCGGACGGATCGCCCGGCCACGGATTCGAGCCGGCCGAGCCGGATTTGGAGGACGTCTACTTCGCCACCATGGCCAGCCACATCGGCAGGCGGCGCGAGCGGGCGGAGGCGGCGGCATGAAGCTGCGCGAGATCTTCCGCTTCGAGTTCGCCTACCAGGCGCGCCGGCTTTCCACCTGGCTGCCGTTCGTGGCGATGGTGGTCGTCGCGTACCTGTTCGTGCGGAAGAACTTCCTGGCCGACGCGCTCTACGCGGACTTCTACATCAACTCGCCGTACGTCATCGCGGTCGTCACCATCATGAGCAGCCTGTTCTGGCTCTTGCTCGGCGCGGGCGTCGCCGGCGAGGTGGCGGTGCGCGATGTGGAGGCGGGGATGCATCCCCTCACCTGGACCGCCTCGGTCACCAGGGGACAGTACCTGGGTGGCCGGTTCCTGGCCGCGTTCGCCCTGAACGCGCTGATCATGCTGGCGGTGCCGGTGGGCGTGATGCTGGCCGTCTACCTGCCCGGCGTTGATCCGCAGGTGATCGGCCCGTTCCGGCCGATGGCCTACCTGACCGCGTACGCCTTTCTCGCGCTGCCGAACGCCTTCATCGTCACCGCCATCCAGTTCGCGGTGGCCACGCGGGGGCGCCGGGCCATCGGCAGCTACGTGGGAAGCGTGATCCTGTTCTCGGTGGTCTACGGCGGGATGGTCGCCGTCATGGTCTTCCTGGACCAGGTGGCGCTGGCGACGGTGCTCGACGCCCTGGCCCACATGACCATCTTCGACGTTACGACGGATTGGACGCCCATCGAAAAGAACACGCGCCTGCTGCGGCTGGAGGGGGCGCTGCTTTGGCGGCGCCTGCTGTGGCTGGGGATCGCCGTCGGCGTGCTGGCGTTCACCTACGCCCGCTTCCGGTTCGAGCACCTGGCCGCGCAGCCGTGGTGGAGCCGCATTGGGCGTCGGCGTGCCGCGCACGCCCCCACCCCCGCCGGCACCGAGCTGGCGAGGAACGCCATCGCCGTCCCGCGCGTGCAAGGGACTTTCAGCTTTGCGACGCACATGCGGCAGGCGCTGGACATCGCGTGGACGTCGTTCAAGTCCGTCGCCAAGAGCCGGGTCGGGCTGATCGTCACCCTCCCCATCGCGGTAGTGGCGGTGATGATCCTGCCGGAGCACCTGGTGAACATGGGCACGCCGCTGCTGCCGCGTACCGGCTACATCCTGACGTTCCTGGCGACGCCGCTGACCAGCTTCATGACGCCGTGGCTGGTCATCCCCATGCTCACGGTGATCTGGGCCGGCGAGCTGGTCTGGCGGGAGCGCGAGGCGGGGCTGGGAGAGATCACCGATGCGGCGCCGGTGCCGGAGTGGGTGCCGTTCCTGGGCAAGTTCGGGGCGCTGGGCCTGCTGCTCGCCGCGTGGATGCTGGTGCTGATGATCATCGGCATGCTCATTCAGGTGAGCATGGGCTACCACGAGTTCCAGGTCGGCCTGTACCTGAAGGTTCTCTTCGGCCTTCAGCTTCCCGAATACCTGCTGTTCGCCCTGCTCGCCCTGGCGGTGCAGGGGATGATCAACCAGAAGTACCTGGGCCACATGGCGGCCCTCATCATCTACGCGCTGATCATCTTCGCCGACCGGCTGGGCGTGGGGCACAACCTGCTGGTCTACGGCGCCGTGCCCGGCTGGTCGTACTCGGACATGCGCGGTTTTGGCGCGTCGCTGGGGCCGTGGCTGTGGTTCATGATGTACTGGGGCGCGTGGGCGCTGCTGCTGGCTGTCGCCGCGCGGCTGCTCTGGGTGCGCGGGCTGGAGAAGAAGCTGCGCACGCGCCTGCACCTGGCGCGCGGCCGGTTCACGCGGCCAACGGCAGGGGCCGCCGCGCTGGCCGCGGCGCTCATCCTGGGGCTGGGCGGGTTCATCTTCTACAACACCAACGTCCTCAACCAGTACCGCACCGCGGCCGGTGTCGCGGAACTGCGCGCCGAGTACGAGCGGCGCTTCGGGCGGTACGCGGACGTTCCGCAGCCTCGCCTGGCGGGCGTCACCCTGCGCGTGGAGATCCATCCCCGGCGGCGGGCGGCGGACATCCGCGGCACCTATCACCTGGTGAACCACACCGCGGGCGCGATCGAATCCATCCACGTGGCGCCGCCCATCGGCGTGGAGACTGGGGACGTGAGCTTCGACCGGCCCGCCGCGCGTGTGCTGGTGGATGCGGAGCACCGGCACCGGATCTACGCGTTGCGGCAGCCGCTGCAGCCCGGCGACTCGCTCCGCCTCGACTTTACGGTGCGCGTGGCGCAGCGCGGCTTCCGGAACGGCGGCGTAGACCCGGTGCTGTCCGTGACCAAGGCCAGCACCTACTTCCGCGGCCAGGACTGGCTTCCCGCCATCGGCTACCAGAAGAGCCGCGAACTCTTCAAGCCCAGTGAACGGAGGGCGCAGGGGCTCCCCGCGCGGCCCATGGTCCCCACGCTGGCCGAGGCCGGCGACGTCACGGGCGAGCGGGAGTCGGCCGGCCCCGAGCGCATCACCCTGGACGCGGTCATCGGGACGGCTGCAAGCCAGGTCGCCGTCGCCCCCGGGGCGCTGCGCCGCACGTGGACGGAGCGGGGGCGCCGCTACTTCCATTACGTGACCGATACCCCCATCGGCAGCGAGTACGCCTTCTTTTCCGCCGCGTACGCGGTGCACGAGGAGCGGTGGACCCCTCCGGCGGGCGCGGGGCAGCCGGTCACCATCCAGGTGTACCATCACCCCGCGCACGCCGCCAACCTGCAGCGCATGCTCCGCAGCGTGCGCGCGTCACTGGCGTACAACACCCGCGCGTACGGGCCGTACCGGCACGGCAGCATCATCCGGCTGGTGGAGAACCCCGGCCAGGGGATCGGCGCGCACGCCGAGCCGGGGACCATCGACTTCACGGAAGGGTTCTCGCGCTACAACCCGGAGCACGACCCGCAGGGGCTGGACATGCCGTTCGCCGTCGTCGCGCACGAGATGGCGCACCAATGGGGTGTCGCGTACGCCTTTGCGGAGGGCGCGCCGCTCATTACCGAAAGCTTCGCGTGGTACGCCGCGATGGGTGCCATCGAAGATACCTACGGGCGTGACCACCTGCGGCGGCTTCTGCGCTTCTTCCGCCAGCCGTCGCCCATTCCGCCCATCCGCCAGTCGCAGCCGCTAGTGCGGGCGCTGGACCCGTACGCCGCGTACCGCAAGGGCCCGTTCGCGCTGTACGCCATGAGCGAGTACATGGGCAGGGAGCGCGTGGACCTGGCCTTCCGGCGCCTGATGGAGAACCCGCGTTCGGGCGGCGCGACCTCGCTGGACCTGTACCGCGAGCTGCAGGCGGTGACGCCGGACTCGCTGCGGCCCCTGCTGCACGACCTGTTCGCGGCGAACACCTTCTGGGAGCTGGAGACGGAGCGGGCGACGGCCAGGAAGACCGCGGCCGGTGCCTGGCAGGTGACGATCCGCGTAAAGGCGCGCAAGGTGACCGTCGCGCCCACGGGCGTGGAGACGGAGGTGCCGATGGACGAGTGGGTGCCCATCGGTGTCTTTGCGCCGACGGAGGGGGAGGGCTCCGAGTTCGGCGAAACGCTGTACCTGCGCATGCACCGCATCCGCTCCGGCCAGCACACGATTACGGTAACGGTGCCCAAGAAGCCGTCCGACGCCGGCATCGACCCCTACGTGGTGCTGATCGATACGGAGCGGTTCGACAACGTGGAGGAGGTGGACATTGAGGGCTGAGGTCGCGCCACGGGCGGTTCACCGCGGACGAGCTTTCGATTCGGCGGATTCCCTTCGCCCAAGCGAGCGGGGCAGGGCAGTGGATTTCGTCGAACGTGGTTCGATCGTGCGGAGGATCTGGGGCGATGGAGACATGATTCTCCTGGTCTTCGCCGGCTCCGCCGCGGAGTTCGCGCTCAACCGCGCGGTCGACTGGCTGTTCTTCACCGGAAAGCTGCCGGCGGATCCCATCGGCCGGCTGTTCTCGACGGCCGGCTACGCGCAGCACATCGTGTTCGCCGACTCGCAGACCGCCGCGCGCACGCTCGATCGCATCCGGGCGGTCCACGCAGCGGTCGAGGGCCAGCGGGGTCAGCGCATCCCGGATTGGGCGCACCGCGACGTGCTCTACATGCTCATCGACTACTCCGAGCGAGCACATGAGATGCTAGCGCGGCCGCTGACCGCGGACGAGCAGCGCGAGCTCTACGACGTGTTCCGGCGGGTGGGCACGGGCCTGGGCATCCCCGACCTCCCCCGGACCTACGGCGAATGGAGGCTCGATCGCGAGCTTCACCTGCGGCGCGACCTGGTACACGGCGAGGGCACGGAAGCGCTCTATGCCCAGTACCGGAAGCACCTTGGACCGGCACGCTATCATCTCCTGCTGCGGCTCCAGGCCATCCTGACCCCCGGGCACGTGCGCGGCCTGCTGCGGCTGAAGGGCGGGGCGTGGCTGCGTCCGCTGCTGCGCATCTACCCTATGCTGGTCCGCGCCGGATTGCGTTCCATCATCCAGCGGCTGCTGATGCCGTCGGCGTACCTGGAGGCCGCGCGGGGGCTGGACTACCCCGCCGGCGAGCCGTCCCGAGCCGCGCAACTCTGTGGCATGGACCGCTCCGGCCTCCACTCGCAAGGGCAGGAGTGCAGCGGGCGGGTGGGGACTTCGGCATGGACGCGTCTCGTCGGGCTCCGTCGGAACTCTTGACTGCGGTGCGGGATTTGCCAAATTACGTGTGCAATCTTGCACAGGGATGAAATATGGCGACCAAGAGCGACACCGGCCGAAAAGCCACCAGATCCGCTACCAAGGCCGTGCCGACGGAGAAGCACGGGGGAGCCCGTGCCGGTAAGGAGTCGGCCGTCAAGGAACTGGCAGAGCCGCGGCGATTCGTTCCGGAAAGAGCCGGTTCCGTAATCCAGAAGTGGTATCGATTGGAAGTAGGAGGACAGGCCCGGAAAGCTGAAGCTCTGAGCGGCGAATTACGTTTAGCGGGTAAAGTTGCCGCGGGCTATCCAACACGAGCTGTCGACGATGTAATCAGCTCGGGATTGGTTGAACCCCGAGTCATGTACGAACTCGTCGTATCGCGCCGTACGTTGGCCGACCGGAAGCAGAAAGAGAAGCTGCTCAGCCCTGAACAGTCCGATCGGCTCGCGCGCGTGCTCCGCGTTTATGCACGTGCGGAGGAAGCGATCGGGGACATGTCCCGAGCGTCCAGGTGGCTGCACAAGGAAAATCGCGCTCTGGAAGGAAAGCGGCCAGTCGACCTACTGGGGACTGACGCGGGAACTCGCGCCGTAGAAAGGGTTCTCGGCAGGATCGAGCATGGGATCGTAAGCTGATGATTCTCTGGCGCCTCACCAGAGCCGCGTACTCGAAGCTCGACGGAGAAGGCGCGCGGCTGCATGGCGGTCGTTGGAATTCCGAGGGCGTACCCGTCGTGTACCTGTCGTCGAATCTATCTCTTGCCGCTCTCGAATACCTCGTTCACATCGACATCGAGGACGCCCCCACGGACCTTGTCGCATTGAAGGTGGAGGTGCCAGATACGGCGCCTGCGGAGGAGATCGAGACCGAGACTCTACCCGACGACTGGTTCAATGTAGCCGATCATCCAACGTGCGTGGAGCTTGGAGATTCGTGGGTAGAGCGGGGCGATTCACTCCTGCTGCGGGTTCCCAGCGCGCTCATTCGTGTGGAGTCGAACGTGCTCTTGAATCCGCGCCACGCAGATGCAGGGAATGTGCGGGTACTCAGTTCCACGCCTTTTGCGTTTGATCCCCGCCTCCTGGGCTAAACCCAGCGGCTGCTCATGTCCTCTGCGCGTATGTGGAGGCCGCGCGGGGCTGGATCACTCCGCCGGATAGCGGCTACGGAATTGCGAAGGATGAGGGGCGTGCTGCACCTGCGGCACGCCCGTCTGGTACCCGTAGTCCTCTCGCATGCACAAGCACACCGTGGATGAAGGCGCAGACCGGGAGCGCGGTGCGTCCCGGCCGGCCGACGTTCCCCCCGCCGACCGCCTGATCGCCGCACTTCCCGGGCTCTTCCTCATCCTGCTGGCCGACGCCCCGCGCTACACGATCGTCGCCGCGAGCGACGCCTACCTGAGCGCCACGCGGTCGACCCGCGACGGCCCCCGGGGGATCGTCGGCCGCGGCATTTTCGAGGCGTTCCCCGATCCGCCGGAGGACCCGGACGCAACGGGCGAGCAGAACGTCCGTGCCTCGCTGGAGCGTGCGGCCGCGACCCGCGCGCCGGACCCCATGCCCGTGCAGCTCTACCCGGTGCCGCTGCCGGATGGGACGTGGGAACAGCACTACTGGAGCCCCATCCACACGCCCGTGCTGGATTCTGGCACCGGCTGCGTGACGCACCTGATCCAGCGCGTGGAGGACGTGACGGAACAGGTGCGGCTGCAGGCGTCGCTGGACCGGCTCTCCGGCGAGCACGCGGACAGCGAGCGGACACGCGCGGCGGCGGTGGAGGCGGTCGCCGAGCTGAACCAGGAGAGCGCCGCGCTGACCCGGGCCAACGAGATGCTCCAGGAGCAGACGGCCGAGCTGGAGATGCAGACGGAGGCGCTGATGGAGAGCGAGGCGAAGTACAAGTCGCTCTTCGACAGCCTGGATAAGGGGTTCTTCATTGCCGAAGTGCTCCACGATGCGGACGGCCGCCCGGTCGACTACCGGTACCTGGAGGCGAACCCGGCCTTCGTGGAGCACTCGGGCATCTCCGACCCGGTCGGACGCACGGCACGCGAGGTGATCCCCCGGCTTGAGGAACACTGGGTGGAGATGGTGGGGCGGGTGGCGGCCACGGGCGAGCCCGCGCGGTTCGAGTCCGCCGCCGAGGGGCTGGGCAGATGGTTCGACGTCTTCATCTTCCGCGTCGGAGCGCCCCGGGACCGGCGCATCGCCATGCTGTTCAACGACATCAGCGCCCGGCGCGCGATAGAAGGGGAGCGCGAGAAGCTGCTGGGCGAGCTGCAACTGGAGCGGGCACGGCTGGCCGACGTGTTTCGCCAGGCGCCCACGTTCCTGGCGGTGCTGCGCGGGCCGGATCACGTCTTCGAGCTGGTGAACGACGCATACTACCAGCTCGTCGGCCACCGGGAGCTGCTGGGAAAGCCCGTGTTCGAGGCGCTTCCCGAGGTGCGCGACCAGGGGTTCAAGGAGCTGCTGGACCGCGTGCTGGAGACGGGCGAGCCCTTCGTGGGCCGCGACGTACCGCTGCTCGTGGAACGCCAGGCGGGCGCCGCGCTCGAGGAGCGGTTCCTGGACCTTACCTACCTTCCGCTCATGGAGGCCGACGGGACGTGGTCGGGGGTCATCGCGCACGGCGCCGACATGACGGCGCAGGTGCTCGCGCGGCGCGAAGCGGAGCAGGCCCGCGACGAGGCACAGGCGGCGAACCGCGCCAAGAGCGAGTTCCTGGCGGTGATGAGCCACGAGCTGCGGACCCCTCTCAACGCCATCGGCGGGTACGCGGAACTGCTGGAGATGGGAATTCGCGGGCCCGTGACGCGCGCGCAGCTGGACGACCTGCGGAGGATCCAGCTGAGCCAGCGCCACCTGCTTGGGCTGATCAACGAGGTGCTGAACTACGCCAAGCTGGAGACGGGCACCGTGGATTTCGACATCACGGACGTTCCCGTGGGGGAGGCCCTTGCCGCGGCGGAGCTGCTGGTGAGGCCACAGGCGCGCAGCAAGGGTCTGACGCTCTCCATCCCCGCCGCCCCGCCCACCCTCGCCGTGCGAGCCGATGCGGAGAAGCTGCGGCAGATCCTGGTGAACCTTGCATCCAACGCCGTGAAGTTCACCGATCCGGGCGGGCGGATCGAGATCATGTGCGCGAGCGCCGGCGACCGCGCCTGCATCCAGATCCGCGACACGGGAATGGGCATTCCGCCGGACAAGCTGGACTCGATCTTCGATCCGTTCGTGCAGGTGCGCAGCGATCTGTCACGCCCTCACGAAGGAACCGGGCTCGGACTGGCCATCAGCCGCGACTTGGCGGTTCGCATGGCGGGCGACCTGACCGTCGAGAGCGCCCTGGACGTGGGGAGCACGTTCACGCTGACCCTGCCGATAGTCTGATCGTTCCGCGCCGACTCCCGTTCACTCCCCGCTTGGGGAACATCTCAGTGCAGGAAGGTCGCCCTGCAATACGGGTCGCGGTAGACTATGTTGCCCTCTACGTCGTACAAACAGGAGCAGTTCGGATCCGTTTCCATCGGTGCCTCTCATGCGTGGAAGTCAGGCGTCGCGGACATAGACGAAGCTAGATGAAGACGTCGCAGAACACAACTTTAACGACGTAAATAGCTGTCGGCTGCTGTCGGATTTCAGGTGGCCACACCGGACTAGCTGTTGCAGTTCGTACCTGTGACGCCGGAACACCAGAGCTTGCGCGCGAGTAGCACGCGTCGCCCTTCCGAGTCACCCCGACCGCGACCTCCGTGCGCCCTCCACTCAGCCGCTCCATCCCGCGGACTCGCGAGTTGCGCCGCTCGTACGTAGCGGTGGGGCTTTCCGCCGCCGTGCACGGGGTGCTGGTGTTCGTCATCGCTCTCGCCCCGCGCGCGCCGGACCGGTCACCACCAACGAGTTATCGGCCTGCGGAGCACGTTGCGTACATGGAGCTTAGTGCGTGGCCTGGCGCGTCCGCGAGTCCCTTCCCTGCAGGCGCGCGGCCCGAGAGCACAGGGACGGTGGCGCCTGGCCCGAGCCCGGGCCGCGCGGCTCCTGCCGTGGATGCGAACCGCCCGGCCGTCACCGCGCATTCCGCTGAGGCAGCGGGCCCGGCGCAGTCCGCTCTTCACCAAACGGAGCCGGCGCCGCCCGTGGTGGGGGGCGGCGCCGGCGCGGCGGGCAGGGACGCGCGGCTGCGTCCGGAGTACGGTGATCCCCGGCTCGTGGCTCCGCCAGCCCGATCAGTGAGCGCGCTGGGCGACGCGGCGCGATCGAGACGGAGTTCCGCGTCAGGTGGCGGGCGTTCCGCGACAGCATACAGCACGACATCGACCGCGAGCGGCTCGCGGCTGACTGGACCTGGAAAGACCCGAGCGGGCGCGCGTGGGGAGTGCGCAACGGCGAGTTGTTCATCAACGGCCAGCGCACCATCGCCATGGAGACGTACGGCGAGCGCGACCAGGCCCGCGCCGCGCGGATGCAGGCTACGGCCCGGCGCGAGATCGCCCGCCAGGCCGAGGACATCGAGCGGGACCGCTACCTCCAGCGAAACCGCGCTCCCCGCTCTCGCCCCACCCGGGACCGCGGCGAAGCTCGCCCCTGATCAGACGCGGGCCGCGGCAACCGTGGTGGACCCGCCGGGGCTGCCGCAGATTGTGCGTCCGTGGGAGAGGGCGTTCCCGCCAGGAGCCACGCATCAGGGACGGGACATTATGTCGCACGGCGCGCACAAGGAGCCGCTCTATCGGAAGGTGAACACCCAGACGCACCGTGTACACCACGACGTGGGCGGCAACTTCCGTACGGAGCGCCAGGCGGCGGGGGAATCCGACGCCAGCCGGGGCGCCATGCACGGCAAAAGCCGGCGGGGGCTGGACTACACGCCGCTGTTCAGGTTTCTCCTCTCCAGGGTGGGCTCGGAGTGGAACAGCGTCTACAGCGAGGCGATCGCGCGGCTCGATCGTCCCGATCCCATCTTCTGGCTCGTCGCGCTGCACGAGCACGAGAGACAGGAGAAGGTGCGAGTGGGCGAGTCCAGCTACTACAGCGGCCTGTACATCGACGCCGCCGGGATCCTGCAGCTCGTCAACCCCGATCTGCGGCCGCAGGATCTCGTCCCGTATTGTACGTGCTGCACGCACACGTTGAACGCCGTGCGTTTTGGCTCGCGGCCGTAGGCTACTCGGGTCCGCGCGTCAGCGTTCCTGCAGCAGGATCGTCACGTTCTTGGAATATCCCGTGGCCGTCAGCTGCAAGGGGGCGTTGATGCCGCCGACCGTCGTGTAGCTGCCCGTGAACGTGCCCTGCACGGCGCGGCCTTCGAAGGTCATCCCGCTGAAAGTCAGGCTCAGCTGCGGACGCTGAAAGGTACCGGTCACGGTGATGGGCACCGAGTTGGCCGCCGCCGCCTCTTTCATGGTGCCGCTTCCCGACACGGCGTTCCCCGATCCCTGCTGCAGCTGAAAGTCCAGCGTGAGCGTCGGCGACGCTCCGGTCCACGGGCCGACGACGGATGCCAGCGTTGCTTCGAGTTCGTTCTCGATGTCCTCGCCCGTAGGCAGGCAGGCTCCGGCGGCCAGGGTCACGACGAGCAGCGGGATGATTCGCGAGAAACGCATCGGGTACCTTCAGTAAGGGGGAGGACATCCGCGGGGCAGTGCATCATAGCCGCGCGGGCCGCTCCGAACAAGAAACACAGGTTTTTGAAGGCGAGGCGGCGCGTCGGGACCGGGCGCCGCCGCCTCGTGCGTGGATGGAGAATCGCGCC
Organism: Longimicrobium sp.; assembly: GCF_036388275.1. NCBI lineage: Bacteria > Pseudomonadati > Gemmatimonadota > Longimicrobiia > Longimicrobiales > Longimicrobiaceae > Longimicrobium > Longimicrobium sp. Next base: position 92,538 of record NZ_DASVSF010000053.1, on the reverse strand, counting down.
GTCGCTCCCGTCCTTATGCGCGAGGCGCCTGGAGAACGAGGGTGTTGTGGAACGCCGTGATGGCCCAGCGGTCCCCCTCGCGGACGACCACGGCGGTGATCCGGGACTGGTTGGTGCCGGGCAGCGGGCCGGAGGGAGCGTCGAGGGTGGCGGAAACCGTCGCCACGAAGCATCCGGGCACCACTTGCCGTGCGGAAGTCACCTGGTAGCGGACGGTGCTGCCCTTGTAGATGGTGTCGAAGATGTGCTGGTGGCCCCCGCCGATGGCCACTCCGTCGCCGTGGTGGTGGGCGCCGCGGACGTCCACGAAGTCGGTCACGTCGGCGAAGGGCTTGCCGAAGGCGGCCCCGTCGGCGGCGTTCCACGCCGTCTCCAGCTGCGCGAACAGCTCGGTGGCGATCGCGGTGGGATCAGTGCTCAAGAGTTCCTCCCTCGGTTGTGGTGAGAAGTGACCGGGTGAACACCCGGAGCAGGCGTTCCTGGAGCTCCGCGGGTGACCATCCACGGTTCTCCAGCAACTCGTACGTCGTGGACGCGCTCACCACCGCGGTCACGAAATCGGTGGCGGTGGCGACGGTCCACGCGGGCTGCAGCCGCCCCTCGGCCTCCAGCCGCGTCATGACGAGCCTGATGAACTGGTCGCGGCCGCGGGTGCGCTGGCCAAAGGCCTTCATCAGCTCCGGGTCGGTGGAGCGCGCGAACTCCACCGCCCTGTACTCCCGCAGCACCCTGGGGGTGAAGGCGACGTGAAAGGCCAGCAGGGCGGCGAGTGCGTCGACACCGGTGGCAGCCTCGAGAATGGGGCTGCTCAGGCGGTCCGCATCGAGCTTCGCACGAGCATGGTCCGCCACCGCGACGAGCAGGTCTGCCCGCGTTGGGAAGTGCGCGTACAGCGTCTGACGCGATACTTTCGCCTCCCGTGCGAGACGGTCGTAGGTGAACCCGGCCCCGACTTCGGTGCCCAGCAGGCCCACAACGGCTTCCAGAATCCTCTCTCGCGCGTTCATTGGACATAATGTATCAATATGTTGGACATGGTGTCAAGCAGATGAACGTGCCGTCGTCCGCCCCGGCCATCAACGCGCGGCGGGACATCCAGGTGAATCGACCGGCACACGTGCTACCGGCCCAGGCTCCTGATCTCCTGGGCCTTCGCGCGGCTCACCGGTACGCGCGCGCCGTCCATCAGCTCCGCTTCCAGGTTGCCGCGGGCGTCGCGCCGGAACGCGCGCACCTGGTCCAGGTTCACGATGTGGGTGCGGTGCACCCGCACGAAGCGCCGCGGATCCAGGCGCGCCTCCAGGCGGCTCAGTGAGAGATGGAGCAGGTGCTTGGCGTGGGCCGCGTGCGCGGTCACGTAGTCGCCACTGGCCTCGAACCACGACACGCGCTCGACGGGGAGGGGAACCAGCGTTCCGCCCACCCGCACGAAGAGCCGGCTGATGGGTCCGCCCGCGAGTGCGCCGCTCAGCCGCTCGAAGGTGTCGGCGGGGGCGGGCTCGCCGAGCGCGGTGCGCACGCGCTCCATGGCCCCCGCCAGGCGCGAAGGCCCGAACGGCTTCAGCAGGTAGTCGACGGCGCCGAGCTCGAACGCGGTCACCGCGTGCTCGGAGAACGCCGTGGTGAAGATGACGAACGGCGGCCGCTCCAGCCGGCGCAGCACGTCCGTCCCCAGCAGCCCCGGCATCTGCACGTCCAGAAAGACGAGTTCCGGCCGCAGCGCCTGGATCTGCGTGACCGCCGACTCCCCGTCGGCCGCCTCCCCGATTACCTGCACCCAGTCGAACGCAGTCAGCATCGCGCGCAACCCCGCGCGGGCCACCGGCTCGTCGTCGGCGACGAACGTCGTCACCTTCACGCATTCCTCCCGCGGTGCCGCGGCACGACGAGCACCGCCTCGTATCCCCCGTCCGCGGCCGGGCCGCATGCCAGCCTCGCCGCGCTTCCATAGAGCACCGCCAGCCGCTCACGCAGCCGCGCCAGCCCCGTTCCTGTCCCGGCGCCGGAGGCGGGGGCGGGCTTGCCGTCTCCCGAGTTGCGGACCGAGAGCGTCAGCTCGGACGCGGTGCCGGCGGCGGTGATTACGATCTCCGTCGCCGCCACGCGTGGCGCAGCGCCATGTCGGACGGCGTTCTCCACCAGCGTCTGCAGCGCGAACGCGGGTACGCGCTCGTCGAGTAGATCATCCGGCATGTCCGCGCGCACGATCAGCCGCTCGCCGAAGCGGATGCGCTCCACGGCCAGGTAGCGATCGACGAAGCCCCATTCATCGCCGAGCGCCACCTCGTCGCGCTGCTCCTCCAGCGTCGCGCGCAGCAGGTCGGCGACGAGTTCCGCCGCCTCCATGGCGCGTGCAGGATCGACCGGGATCAGCTGCACGACGGTGTGAAGCGCGTTGAAGAGAAAGTGCGGGTGCAGCTGTGCCCTCAGCGCCGCCACCTGCGTCCGCGCCGCCATCGCCTCGGCCCGCGCGGCGCGCGCGCTCCCCTCTACGGCATGGGCCACCCCGGCCACGATGGCGTAGAAGATCGTTCCGAGCATCAGGTGCATCTCTACCCGGCTGCCCCCCTGCACGTCGGGAACGTATCCGGGCACCAAGCTCTCGAGCGTGACCGAAAGGGCGTACCAGGTCAGCGCGGCCAACGGTGCGGCCACGAGGTGCAGCGCCGCGAACCGCAGGCGGAACGGCTTGGGCCACGGCACCCGTCGGGCGAGGCGATAGACGAGGAAGGCGACCGCGGCCCCGGTGCCCATCCCGATCACGGCGGCCGCCTTCTCCCCTTCGCGCCACACCGGCGCGGCCTGTTGGAGAGAGATCATCATGATCAGGTGCATCGAACGTCTCGCCGGGCGGATGGATGAAGGCGCTGCGTGGCCTCTGATGATGATACGACCCTTCGGCCCCGACTGGCGACGTCCTTTCGCCCCATTCGGCGGTTCCGATCTACCGTTGGGCGAACGGTGACTGATGATGACTCTTGCCATCAGTGACCCACAATATTAGTGTACTAGGTAACTCGTACACCAGCGTGTCACTCCATCTCCGCGCTCCGACTCCCAAGGTGCCATCCATGTCCAGAACATTCCGCTTCGTCCTCGCATCACTGCTGGCCGCGGCCCCGGCGGTTTCCGCTGCCCAGGCGCAGGAGGCCAGGATTGCCCGGGGCCCGGTGAGCGGCCAGCAGCCTTCCGCGACGGCGCTCGCGGCGCTCGCCGATTCCCTGGTGAAGGCTCAGCTGCTCGCGCAGGGCGTGCCCAGCGCTTCCATCGTGGTTACGCGCGGCGGCGAGACGCTGCTGCAGCGCGCGTGGGGGATGGCGGATGTGTCAGGGGGCCGCGCGGCGGACCCGAACACGGTCTACGCCATCGGCTCGAACAGCAAGCAGTTCACCGCCGCCCTGCTGCTCAGGCTCGTGGACCGCGGCCGGCTGACGCTCGGCGATTCCATCGGCCGCCACCTGTCCGGGCTCCGCCCCGAGTGGCGGGCGATCACCATCGAGCAGCTCCTGAACCACACCTCCGGGCTGCAGCGGAGCTACGTCGACCGGTCGCGCATCCAGGCGAACCTGCCCGGCGACTCGCTGATCGCGCAGGCGGCGCGCGACACCATGGCCTCACGGCCCGGCACGGCGTTCCTCTACTCGAACACCGGGTACATGATCCTTGGTGTTCTCGTCGAAAAGCTGTACGGCAAGCCCTACGGGGCGGCGCTGCGGGACGAAATCGCGCGGCCGCTCGGGCTGTCCGCGCTCCGGTCGTGCGGAGAGGTCGCGGCGGGCGCCGGGGCCAGCGGATACGTGCGCTCCGAAGAGGGGACGCTCTCGCCGCCCCCCGCCGTTCATCCCTCACAGCAGCTCGGCTCGGGCGGCGTCTGCTCCACCGCGGCGGACCTGGCGAAGTGGAACCGGGCGCTCCACGGCGGGCGGGTGCTCTCCGAGGCCTCGTACCGGGCGATGACCACGCCGCGCGGCGCGGCGGTGACGCAGGACTACGGCTTCGGGCTGACCGTCGGCCCCGCGCCGTGGGGCGCCCCGGCCATCACGCACGGCGGCCAGGACGTGACGGGGTTCGTCTCGGAGCACGGCTGGTACCCGGCCGATTCGCTGTCGGTGACCCTCCTGTACAACGTCTACCCCCGTGTGGCCGCCGGGGGCACCCACGTGATCGCGGCGCTCGCCCTGGGTCACACGCCGCCGACCACGCGCACTCCGGCGCCGCAGCCCGCCGTCGCCGGCACCCCGGCCACGGGCATTGCCGGAGAGGACGCCCGCCGGCAGTTCGTGGGCGAGTACGAGATGCGGCCCGGTGCGGTGTTCAGGGTAAGCTTCGAGGAGGGCTCCTTCGTCGTCACGACACCCTGGGGCGAGAAGGGCGCGCTGGTGCATCAGTCGGGGGCGACCTACGAGCGCGGGAGCGCTGGTTCCGGGAACACCATCACCTTTCTCGCCGACGCTGATGGCCGGGTCGTGGGATTCGAGGCGCGGGATGCGGGGAGCCCCGGACGGCGCCTGCGGAAGATCCGGTAGTCGTGCGTCCCCATAGCCTCCCGACGCATGCACTTCAAACGCGATCCATCTCGATGATCCGCAACCGCATTCTCGTGGCCGCCCTCGCCGCGGCCCTGCTCCCGGCCTGGGCCACGGCCCAGTCACCGCCATCGCTGGTGCGCGCCGCGTCCGACCGTCCCGTCGAGGTCGAACTCCGGAGCGCCGCCCGGGCGGTGGCGCCGGGTGACACGATTCCCGTGGCCATCCGGCTGCGGCCGAACCCGGGGTGGCACACGTACTGGCGCCACGCGGGGGACGTGGGCAGCGCGCCGGAGGTCACCTGGCGCCTGCCGGACGGCTTTACCGCCGCTCCGCTCCGCTGGCCCACGCCGGAACGCATCGAATCGCCGCCGCTTGCGTCATACGGCTACGAGCGCGAGGTGCACCTCCTCGGCGCGGTGCACGTGCCGTCGTCCGCGCGCGTGGGGTCGACCGCGAACGTCGTGGCGGCCATCTCGGTGGTGGTGTGCGAGCTGGAGTGCGTCGCGGGGGACGTGGAGGTCGCGCTCGCCGTGCCCGTGGCCGTCCGAACGATCGCCGACGAGACCGTCGCCCGCGCGTTCGCCGCGGAGGCCGCGCGCGTCCCGGCGCGGCGTGACGGCTGGACGTTCAGCGCGGCAGTCGATTCCACGAACGTAGTGCTGCACGCGTATCCGCCGGGTGGAGCCGCGATCGCGTCGGGAAGCACCTCGCCTCGCGTGGAGTTCTTCATCGACTCGACGGCGGTGATCGACCACGCGGCGCAGCCCCGGGTTCGCGAGTGGCCGGCCGGCCTGGAGCTGCAAATCGGCCGCTCCGCGTACGCGGCCGGCACGCCGTCCCGCATCACCGGGGTGCTCGCGATCGACACCGCCGCCTCACCGGGCGGCGGCGCGCCCCGCATGATGCTCGAAGTGGATGCCCCGGTCGTCGCCATGGCGCAACTCGCCGCCGTGGCGCCACCTGCGCCTGGCGCGGGCGCGGGATGGGTCGCGCTCGCCACCGCGGGGCTCCTGGCCCTGCTCGGGGGGACGCTGCTCAACCTGATGCCGTGCGTGCTCCCCGTGCTTTCGATCAAGGCACTGGGGATCGCGGAAGCGGCCGCACACGACGCGCGTACGGCGCGGAGGCACGTGCTGTTGTTCGGGGCCGGCGTGCTCGTGTCGATGTGGGCGCTCGTGGGCGTGCTGCTCGCCCTTCGCGCGGCCGGCTCGGAGGTCGGATGGGGCTACCAGCTGCAGAATCCCGCAGTGGTCGGCGCACTCGCGCTCGTCATCTTCGCTGCGGGGCTGAACATGGCGGGCGTGTTCGATTTGATGCCGGTTGGCGGGAGCCTCTCCGCCGCGGCGAGCCGGGCCCCCCGCGGCGTGGAAGCCTTTTTGGGGGGCGTGCTCGTGACCGCGCTGGCCACGCCATGTTCCGCCCCCTTCCTCGCTGCGGCGGTCGCGTACGCGGTCACGGCGGGGGCGGCCGCGTCGTTCGTGGTGTTCACGGCGCTGGGGCTGGGCCTGGTCTGGCCGCTGGCGATGGTGGCTGCGGTGCCGCGTCTGCGTGCATGGCTGCCCAAGCCCGGTGCCTGGATGGTCACGCTGCGCCAAGTGCTCGCCTTTCCGCTCTTCGCGACCGTCGTGTGGCTATCTTGGGTGCTCGGCCGGCAGGCCGGGGTGAACGCGCTGGTCGCGCTGCTCGCCGCGTGCACCCTGCTCGCGTTCGGGCTGTGGGCGCTCGGCCGGTTCGGCACCCTGGCGTCACCGGTGGGCCGCCGCCGACTCGCCCAGGTGCTCGCACTCGCGTCAGCCGCCGGCGCGTTCGCGCTCGTCTCGGGTGCGCGCGCGCTGGGTGCATCGGCGCCGGGCGGGGTGCAGGCGGGGAGCGCGGCGGCGGCCGAGGGCGCGCTCGCATGGCGGCCGTACAGCGCGGCGCTGCTGGAGGCACAGCGCGACAGCGGCCGCATCGTCCTGCTCGATTTCACGGCCGACTGGTGCCTCACGTGCAAGGTCAACGAGCGCGTCGCGTTCGGATCGGAGGCGGTGCGAACAGCGATCCGTGACCGCGATGTCGTGCTGCTGCGTGCCGACTGGACCACGCGAAGCCCCGCCGTGACGCGCGCACTCGCCGCATTCGGGCGCACCAGCGTGCCGTTCGTCGTCGTCTACCCTCGGGCGCGCGGTGCGGCGCCCATCGTCATGCCCACGCTGCTTACCTCCGGCATCGTGACCGGCGCGCTGGAACGCGCCGCGGCGTCACCATCCCCAGCCCCAAGGCCGGCGGCGCCGGCCAGCGGCCGAATCCAACCCTCACTGACCCTCGAAGGAACCTTATGACTGACACGACCATCACCCCGCGCCGCTCCCGCAAGCGTCGCATCATCGCCGCGGTTGCCGTTGCCGTCCTGCTGCTCGGCGGCATCGCCGCACGCCGGTTCATCGCCGCGCACGAGGACCCGGCGAGCCTGCCGGACCTCCTGACCGTCGGCAGCCCCGCGCCAGCATTCACGGCGACCGACACGCGCGGCCAATCGCACTCGCTCGTCGGCTATGCGGGGAAGTGGGTCGTCCTGGAGTGGTTCAACCACGGATGCCCGTACACCAAGAAGCACTACGCCTTGGTGAACGGGGTAGGGAACTCGCAGGCCATGCAGCAGGAGTACACCAGGAAGGGGGTGATCTGGCTCGTGGTCGTGTCGTCGGGCCCGGGAAGGCAGGGATACACGAACGCGGAAAAGGCCGATGACATGGCTCGCGACAAGGGCGCCGCGCCGACCGCCATCATCCGCGACACGGCGGGCGTGCTCGGACGGCAGTACGGCGCCCGCAACACGCCGCAGTACGCGATCATCGATCCGCAGGGTGTGCTTCGCTACGCCGGTGCGATCGACAACCGGCCTTCGCCGAGCACCAAAGACATCGCGGGAGCCACGAACTACGTCCGCGCCGCGCTCGACGCGGGGCTCGCGGGCCGCCAGATCGAGGTCGCCCAGACCCAGCCCTACGGCTGCGAAGTCAAGTATTGAGAGTTGGCGGACGGCGGTCTTGTCGCGGGTAGCCACCTTCGACTGCAGTGGTGATTGTCCCGTTGCATAGAGCCCGGGGTCCCGTCGTGGACCCCGGGCTCCTTCTCGTGTGCCAGAGTGCGTCCCTATCAGGCATGTCCATCTCTAAATGAGAAGCGCACGCTATATTTTCGAAGAACGAGGTTCGGTACCATCCGTGCGGCAGACTTAGCTCTAGAGTCGAATTCGAAGGCTATCAACACACCTCGAATGGGAGTGCCGTCCTCTTCAACAGCGACATCACCCATGTAACTGAGGATCTGCGCCACAGCCCGTTGACTCGCAACTCCAGCTTTGAGCTCCACCACCACTATCGCGCCGGTCGCGTCTCGAGCAGTGATGTCGATGAATCCTGATTCCACTGACCGCTCGACGCCATCGTCAATGATGACTAGTCCGGGTTCGAGCTGACTTATCGCCAGTCGCAACGCGGCTTGCATGTCACGCTCAAGCCCGATCCGATGCCCCATATCCTCGGCGACATCGACCGATCGGGTCTGCGCAACGTCGCTGTCGCCCTGCGGTAGGTCACCTGAATCTCGAAACCTCCGATACCCCTCCACGGCACTCCGGTAGGAAGCTAAGTTGGCTCGGAGGTCGCCTTCGATTGGGATGAGTGTCGGATTGGGCCGATTCCGGCGGAGATCCTCTGTCGAGTACCGCAGAAGCGCCAGGAGTGTGGTCATCCGGTCGTTCGCGTAGTGCTCGTCCAGGTCGCCGTGGAACTCTTCTACGCGCGCTACGCGGTGGATCTGTGCTGTTACGGTATTTGCAGCGTACTTCTGATCCAGTAGCCACTGCCGGTACTCGCTTATCATCGGGCATCCAAGTTTTGCGTGTGGGGCAAGCCGGGACGGCCAAGGACGAAAGCCGCTGAGCCTAGAGGTACAAGGGTCAGGGGTGCGGGGCGGGCGCTCAAGCCTTTTGTCCGGCTAAAACATGCCCGACGCGCATCCTTGCAGCCGATTGTTAAGCCGCGCGCGCACCGTTGTCACATCCCGCGGATCCTAGACGGCCGCGCCGCTGAGACAGGCAACGACTAGGCTGTGCTAGGTCGCTGAAAGTTCACTTTTTGTCGACCAAGGTCAGGGCTGCTGCGAGGTCGTCGCATTCGAAGGTGGCGGACGTCAGCCGCTTGTGTAGGATCGCTAGCAAGTCCGAAATGGCAACCTCCTTTACCTTTACCTCATCGATAGTTTCGAGTTCACGGCTCTGGCCCCGAGTAATGATCCACACCTGCCTGGTTTTGCCCGTGACGTTTATACTCTTCCAACTCGTACCACCATCCACTCGGCGGAGTTCGAGTTTTAAGCGCGCGTCTGTGGCGAGTCTATTCGCATAGTTCTCGATCTGTGCACGCTTGAATTCATAGTAATCCGAGCGAAGAGTGCAGTCATACATCACTGCCAGGTTTCCAACGTGGAAAAAGCCATCCGCCTTCCCAGCCTGATTAGCTCGGTCGAATTGGTATAGGTCGTGTATTCCGAGCAACCGGAGAAGCAGAAAAGTGCTATCTTCAAATTCTTCGGGGTTCTCCACCTCGTTGATACGCTCCAGAGAAGATCTAACTTGGCTACGAATTGTCTCGGTAGTGGTAGCAGCGCCCTGTTCGACTGCTGGGGTGCTACTTGCATCCGGCTCACGCTCGCTGCTGAGCGGCTGAACCGCCTTTGCTCGGCGGTTGGCTGCATTCGGAGTGAACGTCACCTGCATCCCTACTTCGAGTTGCGGATAAGGGACTCCAGCAACTTCGGCATGTGTAAAGTAGTAGTCGCGGCCGCCATCGGGGGCCGCAACAAATCCCCAGCCGTTTCCGGGGTTCACCGTATCTGGGGTGAGGCTTTTGATATAGCTCTGCATCGACAAGTCAGTGGTTGGATGTACGTCGTCTGCCTGACTCCTACATGCTATTTAGGCAGACAACACATGCTATTCTGCAAATACTCGCATGGAAGCAGTACGTCACGGGATCGCGCATCAGCCCAAGTGGTGGAAAACTGGCCGGCCTAACGACACAAGGGTCAGGGATGCAGGGCCGGCGTGCAAAGCCTGTCGTCCGCCGAAATCATGCCACGCCCCGCATCCCCTGCAGCCGATCATTAGGCGGTGACCACCATGCGCACGTTGCGCGTGAGCGCCACCACAAATGACGAAAGCCATTGCACCTCGCGCAGACTGTGACGCTGCAGTCGAGCGATCCCATGTCGGCGATAGTCAGGGGCTACGTGCCACGATTCCGAGCGTCAGCACGATCTCCCGTGAGAAAGAGTTCACTGCCGAACCAGTTCATCGACCCCCCATACCTTCTGCGCATCGTTGAACCAATCGAGCATGCGCGTGATGTCAGAGGGATTGTAATTCCGCGCGTTCCTCAACTCCGCAAACTCTGACTCCGTTATAGGATCTATCCACCAGGCGTTCAGTTCGATGTCACGCCAAATTCCCGTTTGTTCCGTATCTTCGTATTTAGCCGCGGTTTTGGAAACCGACATTTGGCTCGACCGGAGATGAATTTCAAGGTTTCGCAGTTCACGGATGATGTGAAGGAGCGGATTCGGTGACGAGGACGAGCGAATTACCTGGACTGGCCGTCCAACTGCCTTCAAATCGCGGGAGAGCGAATCTTCCATGGATATGTACTTTGGCGCACTCGAAGCGGTGGCCAACTCCTCGATCAAGCTCGCCCGCTACGCACCGGAAGACGAGCTGGCAATGGATCTGCTCGTCGCGGCATCGGTGCTGGAGTTCGGCAGCAGCCTGCGCGAGGCGAGGGATGGGGCCACGCAATGGGCGCAGGCGCGGGGATGGCACCGCTTGCGTAAGGATTGCACGGCAGCCGCAGGAGGATCTGCGACTGCCGTGAAGCTTTCACGGACCTAAAACGCAGTCGTTGTTCTGTTGCAGCGCTCTATCGCGACATCCTCGGCCGACCGTCCACCGTTCGGGGACGAATGGAGCGTCGGGTACGATCCAATCTCCTTGAAGTACTCCACACCACGTCGCACGCAGGCGTCGATTTCTTCCTGATCTACACCGTCACCACACGCGGCAAGCGTCAGCAGTGCAGCTACCCAACAGACGTGGCGCTTGGGACGCATCTTTCATTGCTCACAAGTTGAGGTGCCTAAACGACACAAAGGTCAGGGGTGCGGGCGCCGGCGAGCAACTCTTTCGTCTGCGGAAAGCATAGCCGGCCCCGCATCCCCTGCACCCGATTGTTGGGCCACCGTTTGAGGTGTCAGACCTAACAACCGCGGTTCTTTTTTGGGTGAAGCGCAGCGTGTCGCCGGTGCGAACTCCTGCGTGGACGTTCGTCGGTCGAACTTGATCCCATGTGCTTCAGGCACCTACTCGGCAGAAGCCTCGTCAGCCAAGGCGTTGGGGATCTACTTTCAGCCGGCGTTTCGCTGTCGCATCGCGAACGCGAGTAGCTTCTCGCCGCGCAGCTTCTACCCATGCCTTCCACTCGTTCCGCGGCGTGTTTGAGCGCAGCGTATCCGCAAGCTTGTTCATATTTTTCGAGATGTCCCACTCAGCCGGGAGTAGCTGATCTTCGAAGAAGCCAAAATAGAAGAAGCAGAACAGTGATCCGAATAAAGGCGAGACAAAGCGACTGTCCACCAATCTGTGATCAAGGGCGATACGAAGACGATCATAGAACCCTGAGATTACCCATACCGAATGGAGTTCATCCGGAACTTCCCGGATCAACTCCCCAAGATGGTAGTCGGAGTATGCAGCAAGAGTTGCTTGTGCATCCATCCGAGCTTTCATCATCGATTCCTGATTCAACTCTCGATGAAGATCGAAAGCCATGGTTTTCCGAGCGTTGCTTCGCTCAAACCAAACCGTAGCGAGAACCCCGAGGATCGCGCCGCCGAACCCACTGATCAGATTGGACGTAGTGTCTAAGTCTAGGATGCCAAGCATCATCGATCTCCGGAGTCAGCTATCTGGTTTAGCATCGTCGCTCTAACCACACTTCAGCGCGGGAGGCACCAGCAGTAGCCGCGATGCTTGCCCAGAACCGGCCGCTGGTCCGCGGCAACATATTGTTACCCTGCGGAGCACCGGTGTGCATGTACAACGATCCCTAGCCGCTACGGCTCGAATGACTCGATAAACGTTACCGCCTGAACGATGTCGTCCGTTGCTAGCACGAGACGATCGAAATCTTCACGCGAAAACAGCGCACGTAGCACAGGGAGAACCGGAAACGTTTCGGTCCAGTACTTCACTCCGAATAAAACCATTGGACTGAAGTGGCCAAACGATCGATAGTAGTTCTGCGCAGCATCTTGGAAGATCTCCTGGATCGTGCCGGCTTTCCCTTCGGCGAAGACGACGCCGTGTGAGCCCAAGGCTAGGAGGCCGTCCTCCCGGATGCTGTTCTGAAAATACTTCGCGATGTGAGACGCCAGCGGGGTGGCAGGTTCATGCCCGTAGTGCCAGGTTGGGATAGCAAGGCTCTCGCCGCGCACTGTAAGAGAGGAATGTATCTCGAACGCGGGCGCAAACCACCGGTGAGCGGCCTCGACAAGCTGTGCGTCAGCTTGGCCGCCGCTATCGACAATCGCGCCCAGTGCAGGGACAACCGCTTCGTGCGCGAGCTTCCGCAGTGATGTCCCCAAAGCATCGTCCGGATGTGGAGCGAGCGCCGCGCCAAGGTGGCTGGCTTCCATCGCCCCGGGACCCCCTCCACTGCAAACGAGAAGGCCGCTCCGCGTAAGCCTTCTTGAAAGATCGGCAACTGAGGCGTAAGCAGGCGAATTTCTCGCGAGTTTATGGCCGCCCATAATCGCCACGACTCGCTTCTGACTAACGAAATCGAGGGTCGCCTGAGTGATGGCGCTGTCGTGCAGCGCCTGCATCATACCAGAGTAGGCGTTCTTCGGAGCACTGCGCCCTTCGCGCACAAAGTACGTGTAGGCGGCAAAATCTGGAGTATCCGCCCAAGAAGAGGGGATTCCGGGGTCGAAGCGCGCGAAGAGTTCGTCGCTTGTATAAACCTCTTGGCGAATCGGCTGAAAAGGTAATTGGAGCTTGGGCATTTAGGATATCCTTTACGGAAGTGAGTCTGTTCTGCCTAACACCAGGGTCAGGGGTGCGGGGGCGGCGCGCAAGGTTTTTGTTCACCCAACAGCATGAACGGCCCCGCATCCCCGCGGCCAATCCTTTTCGGTATGTCGGGCCGACCCGCCTTATCGACTCCACGCCGCGTCACGTGTCGTTGCCGCGAGCCCAGTTGGTCCGACGCGGCCTCAGCGGAGCTCTTCGGCGAGCCCGATGAGAATTCCTTCGGGCCCGCGGATGTAGCAGAGCCGATACGTGTCCTGGTAGTTGACCACTTCACCGACGAGTTCCGCGCCGCGCTGGCGGAGCCGGGCGAGCGTGTCGTCGATGTCCTCCACGGTGAACATCACGCGCAGGTAACCGAGCGCGTTCACCGGGGCGTTGCGGTGGTCGGCGACCACCGGCGGTGCGAGGAACCGCGACAGCTCCAGCCGGCTGTGACCGTCGGGGGTGCGCATCATGGCGATCTCGACGCGCTGGTTCCCCAGTCCGGTGACGCGCCCGGCCCACTCTCCTTCGATCGGGGCTCGCCCTTCGAGGTTAAGGCCAAGTTCGGTGAAGAACTCGATGGCGGCATCGAGGTCCTCTACCACGATGCCGACGTTGTCCATCCGCTTGACGGTCATTGGCGGTGCATGGGTTGCTATGTCGATGGTGCGTGGGCGGGCGGGGGCTCTGATGATCGCCCGCTGACGGTCACTTCACTGCCTCAGAAGATCCGGGCGGGACCCTCCGTTCGGACGGGCGCATCTTCCCGCGGCGCACCACCTACCGCGTAGGACGCGAAAAGCGACAGTAGCGGCCGCGCCGTTCGCCGGCGGCTCTCCTCCGTGAAGGATGCGTCGGCGACGCGGAATTCGAGGCGGTCGCTGCGGAACGGGTCGTCGAGGCGCAGGGTCACGCGCCCCCGGCCGCCGGCGAGCCGCTGCGTCAGCGCGAGTTCGCTGGTGAATGCCGGCCGGATCTCCCCCTGTTCGATCGTCTGTGCGCTCCGGCGGTATGCGTAGAGCTGCGCGGTGGTGTTCTCGGCCAGCCGCAGATCGACGGTGAGCCGCGCCGTGGCGTACACGCCGCTGCTGCTGAACGTGTCGACCGTCGTCCGCATGTGGGCGACGCTTCCCGCCAGCGTCAAGACGGTGCCGCCGGCCAGCCGTGCGCGCACGCTGGCGTCGGCGCCGGCGGCTCGCGTCCGGTCCAGGTTCATCAGCGTGGTCGTCGAGCCGCCGCTTGCCGTCGGCGCCATGAGCGGGCGGATGGGGTCCCGCGTCCAGCGAAGGTACGGCGTCAGCTGCAGCGTCAGCCGCGAGCCGTGCCGTTCCACGCCGAACTCCACCTGGTCCGAGACTTCAGGCAACAGCAACGGATTGCCGATGACCTCGTTCATCTCGTCCTCGGCCATGGAGAACGGGTTCAGCATCTCCGCCCCGGGCCGGTGGATGCGGCGGCCGTACGCGACCCGGTACACGAGAGCGCGGCGGGCGTCGGTCCATTCGCCGCTGATGCTGGGGAAGACGCGCACCGCCGTCCGCGCGCTGGCGGTGTCGAGCCGGATGGACGTGCGGTCCGCCTCCACGCGCAGCCCCGCCTCCGCACGCATGCCGCGCGTGGAGCGGTGCGCGGCGAGGTAGCCGGCGTGCACGTCCGTCTCGTAGCGGTAGGCCTGCGACACGGTTGCGTCGAAGTGGGTCTCATCGTGCGCGGCGGTGAGGGTGCGGAACCGGGATTCCTGCCCCACGCCCAGATCGATCCCCGGGAAGCGGATGCCGAGGTCGTTCCGCAGGACGTGCTCACGCTGCCGCGAGTCCATGGCGGTGGTCATGTACCGATAGCCCGCATCCTCGTCATCGTAGCCGCCGCGGAAATCCTCATCCACGAAGCTGGTGCGCGCCTCGGAAGTGAAGCGGACGCGCCCTTGATCCACGCGTGCGACGGCGCTCAGCTCCGCCGCCGGGATCACGTGCTCCACCAGGCTGCTGGTCGCGCTCGTCCCCCGGTTGCCCGCCGCATTCGTGTACACGAACGCGGTGCTGTTCCGGTACGCGCCGTCCATCCGGGTGTACGCGCCGCGCAGCGCCAGGGACATGTTCGGTGTGGGCGTTACGGCTACACCCGCAAGGAGGGAGTGCAGGCGATGCCTGGCACGAGCGCGGCTGTCCTCGTCCGTCTGGAGCGGGAGGTCCCCGGGCACGAGGCTCCAGCGCGCCGTCCTCGAGTCCGTCCGCGGCCGCATGCCGGACAGGGAGTACATCGCGTCCCAGCTCAGGATGCGGCCCACGTTGCCGCTGGCGGCGGCGGAGCCCATGTAGTGGTCCTCCGTCGCCACCGACCCCGCCAGGGAGCGCATGCCGGTGCGCCGCGCGGCATCATCTCGAAAGACGAGGTTCACCACACCGGCGGCACCATCGGCGTCGTGCCGTGCGGAGATGGTCGTGCCTGCCTCTATGCGTTCCAGCGCCGCCGCCGGCATCTGGCCTAGAAACGCGGTGAGAGCCTCACCCGTCAGCGGGATGCGCCGCCCGTTCATCAGCACGAGCACGCTCGTGCTGCCGCGCATGCTGATGCGCCCCTCCGCATCCACCTCCACGCCCGGAACCGTGCGCAGGAGGTCCGCGATGCTGCCGCCCACTGCCGCGGACGCGCGCGCGGCCACGACGGTGGCGCCGCTGCGCAGGTGCACCGCGTCGCGTTCCGCGCGCACCATCAGCGTATCCAGCCCCAGCGGGCCGCACCGGATGCGCACGGTGCCCACGCTCACGGGAGCGTGGGCAACGGTTGCCTGCCGGCGGTGCGGCTCCTGCCCCGGGTAGCCGATCTCCAGCGTGTACGTGCCGGCGCCGGTGCGCACGCTGAAGCGGCCGGCCGCATCGGCTACGGACGCCGCCACGAGGTGACGGCCGGGGCCGCTGCCGTGGAAGAGCTGCACGACGGCACCGCTCGACGGCGTTCCTTCGGCGCAGGAGGCGGTTCCCGTCAGCACCCCCTGCGCGCCGGCAGCCGGAACGCCGTGCCCTTCGTGCTGTGCCGCCGCCGGTGCGGGGATCGCCACCAGGGCACTCCACAGGGCGGCGATCGCCGCCGCTCGTGCACGGATGCGCACCATGGGCCGGTCTCCCGCCGCGTCCTTCAGCGCCCGCTGGCGGCGGTGCGCGTCATTCGCAGCTCACGACCGGGCGGTAGGTCTGGTTCAGCAGGCTGCCGAAGCCACCGCCGACGTCGGTGCCGCCGCCGACGGCCCAGATCAGGCCGTTCACGAAGGCCGACCCGACGACCCCGTGAACGGGCTTGGGCATGTCGGGAAGGCTCGACCAGGTGTTGGTGCGGGGATCGTAGTAGTCGTGGTCGGGCGTCATGCCGCTCGGCGCCTCGCCGCCCCAGACGTGAAAGCACCCCTTGGCCATGACCCCGTTCATCCCGCTGCGGCCGCGCAGCATGGGGGCTGCGGTGGTCCACGTCCGCGTTTGGGGGTCGAACACCTCGTGCGCATCGGATTTCAGGGGCGACAACCCGTTGCCCAGACGTCCGCCGACGATGTGGATGCGCCCGTCGATCGCCGCACCGGTGATGTGGTTGCGCTGGCTCGGCAGAACCGGCAGCACCTCCCATTGGTCGGCCGCCGGGTCGTAGACGGCGAAGTCGTTTCCGCGCGGCACGCGTCCCCCGGCGACGTAGATCTTGCCCGCGTGCACGACAGCCACCCCCCCGCTGCGTTTCGTAGGCATCGGCGCCTTCGCGACCCACGTACCCTTCGCGGGATCCAGCTCGTACACCGTGTTGACCGCCGTGGCGCCCTCCTGGTTGTCCGTGGTCTGGCCGCCGATCAGGTAGATCTTCCCGTCGACGGCCGCCGCCATCCCGTGGTTGTTAGGCTGCGGGAGCTGCGGTCCAAGCTGCCAGGTGTCGCTCGCGATGTCGTAGATCTGCACCGTGCGGGCCGTCTGCCGGCTCGGGGGATAACCGCCGAGGACGTAGATCTTGCCGTTCGATTCGGCGAGGGCAAACTCGGAGTTGTTCACGATCAACCCGGCGCGCTGCCCCCATTCGCCGGCGACCGCGACCCGCACGCGAACGCGAACGGAGTCGCGCACGTCCGGCTGGCTGGAGAGGGTCGCGACCACGTACGTGGAGCCGACCGCGACGCCGCTGATCGCGCCGCTGGCGCTCACGGCAGCCACGCCCGGGTCGCGCGAAACGAACTGTGCCGTCCCACCGGTGTTGAGTACCATGGCGGTAACCGAAGCAGACGCGCCCAGATCCACGGTGACGCTGTCGGCGGAAAGCGTGAGCTGCGGATCACCGCCCTGATCGACCGGCCCTTTGGCGCATGCCAGGGAGGCGGCAGCCGCCAGGGATGCAGCCGACAGCGAGATGGCCATTTTCATCATCACTCTCCAGGGAAGTTCATCGCTGCGATTGCGGGTGTCTGCGTCCTGGCTCAGGGCGTGGAGGCCGGCAGGCGGGGGAGGATGAAGGCCGCCACCTGTCCCGCGGCCGGCGGGTCCAGGTTCGACAGGACGACGACCACGTACCCGCCGTTCGGCTCGAACGCAAGCTCCCCGTTCATCCCCGGCGCGCCCCCGCTGTGCCCCACGAAACGCCGGCTGCCCACGACGCGGTCGACGAACCCGTAGGCATATCGCGTCCCCGGGCCAGTCTCCACCTTCCCGGCGAGGAGCTGTGCCGTGTGCGCCGGATCCAGGAGCCGGTGCTCCCTGAGCGCGACGGCGAAGCGCGCGAGGTCTCCCACGGTGGAGTACCCGCCCCCCGCCGGCGTGCCGCGGTAGGGCAGCGTGGGGGCGTTCGACACGAGCTGGCCCGGCACCACCTGCCGCGTATAGCCGACCGCCCGCCCGGGCACGAGCGAGTCCTCCGGCGCCGAGCCGGTGGCCGTCATCCCCGCCGGCGCGAGGACGCGCGCCGCGACGTGGTCGTAGTAGCTGGTCCCGCCCACCCGCTCGATGACGGCGCCCAGGAGCAGGAAGCCGTAGTTGCTGTACTCCCACTGCGTTCCCGGCTCGAACCGCAGGCCGCGCGCGCCGTAGAGCCGGAGGTAATCCGCCGTCGTGCGGAGCTCCAAGCGGTGCGCGGTGAACGCCGCCCCGAAGATGTCGCCCGTGCCGCCGGTGTGGGTGAGCAGGTGGTGGGGCGTCACCTTCAGCGCCATCTCCGCGTTCGGGTAGTCCGGGAGATAGGTGCCAAACGGCGTGTCGAGGCGCACCGTCCCCGCCTGCACCAGCTGCAGCGCCGCCACCCCGGTCAGCATCTTGTTCATCGACCCCACGCGGAACTGCGTGAGCGGCGTGTTCGCGACGCCCCGCTCCCGGTCGGCGAGGCCGTACGCGCCCTCGAACAGCGTGCGCCCGTCGCGGGCCACGAGCACGGCGCCGGAAAACTCGCCGGCGGCCGTGGCGGCCTCGAGCCGCGCGCGGAGCGTGCCCGCGAACGCCGAGTCCGCCGCCGCCTGGGTGGCGGCCGGTCCGGGTACGGTGGGCTCGCGAACGCCGCACGCGGCGCAGACCAGCAGGACCAGGGCAGCAACGATCCGCATCGGGTTCTCCGTGTTCAGCGGGTGGGACGTACGACTCATCGTTCGTGCGCCGGCAAGCACTTCACGCCGCGGGCCGCAGGGCCGCGTCTGCGTGGCCGCGCTCCTTCCCCGGGGGCGATCAGCTCGCCGGGATGAGGGGGTCGAGCCCGATCTGCCCGTTCAGCCATTCATGCCTGTCGATCCGCCCCTGGGGACCGAGTGAGTGCCCCGTTTCATACCAGCGGATCGTCTTGGGCTCCGGTGCGGCTGCGTGCAGCTCCGCCGCATTGGCAACGGGGATGAAGGGGTCCAGCGTCCCGTTTTGCAGCAGCAGCGGGACGTTGGCATGCCCAACGAATCGAATCGGCTCGATCGGTGCCATCGCTCGGATCCAGGCGACACGTCTGGCACACGTAAACCCGGGAACTTTGAAACCTCCCGGATCGGTGTGGAGCGTGACCTGGCCGCCGTGTCCAACGACGAGCGCCGCCGCTTTGAGGCGCCGTTCGATGCCGACGAACAGCGCACCCGTCGCGCCGCCCCAGCTGAAGCCCACGTAGGCGATGCGGCCATCGTCGACGTTGGGACGTGAGCGCAATACGTCCACGGCGCGTTGCAGGTCCTTGACCACCCGGATCTGCTCGGCCCGATCCTGGTCGGTCCACGTCAGGTAGGGCGGTGCCGCGCGGTGATTCCAGGGCGCATCGATCGCGATCACCACTGCACCGTGCTGTGCGTAGTTCTGCGCCGGCGCCGTCATGGAGCTCGCATTGCCGGGCAGGCCGTGCATGAGCACCATGCCGGGGCGCAGCCCCGGCCGCGTGACCGGGTCCCACATCTTTCCCGTCACCAGACCGCCGTCCGGACTGCTGAAGGATACGTTGCTGACCTCCACGCCGTCGTTCGTGGATTCGACCGTCTTCTGCAGGTTCAGGGGTGCATCGGCGTCGTACGCGAACAGGGCCCGGTCTTCCGCGGTGGCCACCCCGCCGAAATCGGGCCGTGCACCCGCACAGGAATCGGCGTGCACGCGAACGCGCACGGAGTCACGCACGTCCGGGCGGTCCGGGAGCGTAGCGACGACATAGGTGGAGCCTGCCGCCACCGCACTGATCGCCCCGTCGGCATTTACGGTCGCCACGCTCTGGTCACGTGAAACGTACTGCGGAGTGACGTACTGGATCGCCCCGGTGGTGGTACGTACCGTGGCGGTCAGCGCAGACGATCCGGATACACCCAGGACGACGCTGTCCGGGGAAAGCGTGAGGTGCGGACCGCCGGTCCGTTCAACCGGGCTCGTGCCGCACGCGAGGACCGCGGCTGCCACCAGCGTTACCGCGACGACTGCCTTTGCCGATTTCATTCATGCGCTCCAAGGAGGCTGTACGTACGCGGCGCTCTCAAACGCCTCTGCGGCGCATGTCATCGAAGGTCGAAAACAGGTCGTGCGCCGGAGCGGATGTGGGCGGAATGCAGCCGCGGCGAACGATCCACCCATCAACGTTCTTGCGCGCGTTTCATGGACAACGCGATCGCCGCGCGGCTGCGGTCGGCGCGCGCGCGGGTGTGTTCGCCGCCGACGCGGCAGGCGGTGCGCGGCGCCCGGGCCCATGAGCCCGGCGGTGACGCGTGAGGGATGGGTACCCTGGTGAGCTAGAGCGCGCCCACCCCGGCCCGCGCCGGGGTCTCGGCCGGGGCCGCCGCGGGGCGGTGCTCCGCCTGCCGCTCCTGCCGCCGGCCGAGCCAGGCGCCGAGGGCGGCCCAGCCCACGGCAAGCGGCACCGAGACCGAGATCAGCGCCGGGAGCCCCGTCCCCAGGCGCCCCAGCACCCCCTCCACCTGCGCGCCCAGTACGTCGCCGCCGCGGTAGACGAAGGTGTCGATGAAGGCCTTCGACTTGTACTTGTCGGTGCGGCTCACCACGGTGAAGAGCGTCTCGCGCGCGGGGCGCATGATGGCGCGCTGCACCGCGTTGAAGGCCGCCTGGAAGACCACCAGCGCCGCCAGCGAGGCCACCAGCGCCAGCCCCAGGAAGCCCAGTGCCACGGTGACCGGCAGCAGCGCCAGCGTCGCCGGAACGCCCACGTGCTTCATCAGCTTTCCCGCCACCAGTGCCTGCAGCACCAGGGTGGCGATCTGCGTGTAGAGGTCGATCTGCGCGAAGACCGTGGTGCGCATGTCCAGGTCCTCGCCCAGCGCGGCCACCATCTGCAGGCGGGTGAAGTAGATGAAGGTGGCGACCACCGCCAGGATCAGCATGTACCCCGCGACGCCGGCCAGGTACGGCGAGCGGAACACCGCCCGCAGCCCGTCCCACGCGCTCCCGCCGATCACCGCGCGCTCGTCCACCGCGGGGGACGCCTCGGGGTCGTCCAGGGCCGCGGGGCGGGCGTGCTCCGGCTGCAGCTGCGCCACCGCCCGCACCGAGAGCACCGCCAGCCCCAGCGAACCCGCCGCCACCAGCAGGAGCCCGGCGGTCCCCAGCGGCTCCGCCAGCCGCGAGGCGAGCCAGGGGCCGGCGATGGCGCCCAGCGTGCCTCCCACGGCGATCACCCCGAAGAGCCGCTTGCTCTGCTCCAGCGAGAAGCGGTCCGCCATCAGGCCCCAGAAGACCATGGTGGCGAACAGGTTGAAGACGCTGAACCAGACGAAGAAGACCATCCCGCTGGTTTCGCCGATGGCCGCCGGCGCCATCACCAGCAGGGCGTAGAAGACCAGCAGGCTGGCGGCGAAGAACAGGTAGGTGGCGTTGATGAAGACCAGGCGCCGGAAGCGGCTCACCAGCACCCCGAACACCGGGTTCACCGCGAGGGTGACCACCGCCGTGCCCACGAAGAGCCAGCGGATGGCCTCGATCCCCCGCTGCATCCCCAGCGCCTCCCGTGCGGGCCGCAGCACCATCAGGGCGGTGAGGATGAAGAAGAAGGAGAGCGCCGATGCGAGCACCGGCGCGGCCTCTTCCCGGCGGACCTCCGTGAAGCGCTGGAGGACGGCGGTCATCTCGAGCTCGTCTCCCTCCCAGGGATCAGCGCTGCGGCCGGAGACGGGCCAGCAGCTGCTGGAAGCCGGTGCCCATGACCTGCGTCACCCCGGCCTCGTCGACCACGAACTCCGTCACCAGTGACGTGTCGCCCACCCTGAACCGGGTCTCCGAGATGGGCGTGAGGATCGCCGCCGGTCCCGTTCCCTCCCGGATCAGCGTGTCTCCCTCGAGGCGGACCACGACGGTGAGATCGTTTCGGCCCATCTGCCCCGGGATGTATTCGTACGTGCCCACGTACCGCTCCAGCACCGGCCTGGGAACACGCACCGCGGCGGGCGGTGGCGGCGGCGGCGGCGCGGGAGACCCCTTGCGGGGGAGCCGAGCCTCGAAGCCCACGCCGTCGCTGACGATTTGCGTCACCCCGCCCGCCGGGTCGATCACGAACTCCGTCGTGAGGATGGCGCCGATCCTGAACAGGGTTTCGGAGATTGGCACGAAGGCATGCCGCTGTCCCGGTTGCTCCCGGATCAGCGTGTCTCCCTGGAGGAGGATCTTGATGGTGTTCCCGTCCTGGCCATACTCGCCCACGTACCGCTCGAGCACCGACCTGGGAACGCGCACGGGTGCCTGTGCCTCCAAGGGCCCGGCCGCCATGGCGAGCGCGAGCACACCTGCGGCGATCCCGGTGGATTGACGGTTGTTCATTTCCGATCCTTCCTCTTCTCAGCGGATGCGTGATGCCTGGACCTTCTGGCTGCCCTGCTCATGGATCAGACCGGTGGCCTTTCCGGTGCCGTCGAGCTGGAACTCGATGAAATCCCGGCCCAGCTGAAAGCGGGTTTCCGAGCGCCCGTAGATGACGATGTCGGGATTGCTGCCCACCTTCGCCACCAGCATCGTCCCGTAGCGGCGGAAGTTCAGGAGGGTCCCGCCCGACGTCCTGTACTCGCCCACGTAGCGGTCGAGGACGGCCGCCGGCAGCACGAGCGAGCCCGGGGGCCCGTGGCCGGCGTGCGGCGGAGCCGCGAGCGTTGCCTGCGGAAACGAGTCGATCAGCTCCGCCATGCGCCGGCGCGTCGCCTCGTCGGGCAGCCGGCCGATGCCGCCGCCGATGTTGTCGAGCATGTGCGTCGCCTTGGTCGTTCCCACACGGGCCACGGTGACGGCCGGGTGGCTGATGACGTACTTGAGGAAGAACTGCGCCCAGGTCTGGGCGTCGAACTCGGCGGCCCATGCCGGAAGGGGGCGGTTGGCGACGCGCGAGAAGAGACTGGTGCCGCTGGCGGTGCAGCTGGCTCCCCCCGCGTTGCCGAAGGGAAAGAACGCCATCACGCCGATCTTCCGCTCCAGGGCGAGCGGCAGGATCGTGTCTTCGACGCGCGCGCGATTGCCGATGTCGTAGTCGACGCCGATGAAGTCGATCGGCTCGCTGCGCATGACCGCCTCGAGCTGGGGATACACGGCGTCGGCGATCACCTGCACGCCGATGTACCGGACGCGCCCGCCGCCTTCTCCTCCTTCAGGGCGGCGAGGTGCATCGGGTCGCCCTGGGGGGGCAGCATGACCAGGTCGAGCCGGGCCACCCTGAGCCTCGCCAGCAGCGTGTCGACGTGGGCTTTCACGGCGCCGGGGCCGAGCTGCGCCGGGCCGGGGGGGGTACCCCGCGTCGACCAGAAGAGCTGGTTCTGAATCCCGAGCTCGTTCGCGGCCGCGGCGTGGAACTGCTCCGCGGCCGCGTTGCCATGCTGCGCGTCGTAGACCCGGGCGCCGTTGTCGGCGAACGTCCTGAGGACCTCCTTGAGCGCGGCGGGATCCGCGCACCCCGCGTGGTTCGAGAACGAGAGTCCGATGACCGGGACCGTCTCACCGGAGGACGGAATAGCCCGCTGAATGAGCGTTGCGCCCGGCTGGAGTGCACGGAGCAGCCGCGGCGTGAGCGCCACCGCGGCGCTGGCGCCGGCCGCGATTCCGAGGAATTTACGACGGTTGAGCATACGATCTTCCTGGTGGAGGGTGAGTGCCCGGGATCACGAGCGTGACCGCGTCGTTTTCATCCGCCGGCTGCCTCGATCGAGCGTTCTGCAGGACACGGCCGGACGGTCGGCCGGCGTCCTCGTCCGTACGACGGGATTGGTGGTACCTCCTCACGAGTGTCCCGTCAGATTAAGTCAACTAATTGTGGATGGCAACACGAGGGAGCCCAGGCCCCCGCTCGCGCACGCGCCGGTACGAACGACGGCGGAGCGTACCCAACGCGCCGTCCCGTCGTTCCGCCGCGCGGCGTGCTGTTCGCCTGGGTAGCCACCGGGGCAGCCGCTCAGCGCAGCCGGGTCAGCCGGACGATGCGCGCCGCCGGCGCCATCGACACGAGCTCCAGCGAGATCCCGCGTGGCCCGTCTCCCATCAGGTACAGCGCCGCGTGGCCGCCGTCCGCGGCCGCGAGGGTGTGTTCGCCGCCGGCGCGGCGGCTGGCGCGGCCGGAAAAACCCGCCGAAAGCGGGCCCGACAGGCGAGCACGCTCGGAGTGGTCCCACGAGGTGTAGCGGGGCAGGTCGTGCACGACGCCCGGGTCGATGAGCCCGGCGGTGACGCTGGCGAGCGCCTGCCGGTCGGTCAGGTCGGCGTAGCCGATGCCGAGGACCGAGGTGATGTGGGCGATGACGGCCGGGCGATCGAGCCAGTCGACCGGCGCGTAGATGAGGCGCTGGTACAGCGTCGGCCGGCGCCCGTGATCGACCGATGCCTCGCCCGCCAGCTCGCGCAGGAAGAGGAGCATGCGCGCATTCGCGCCGTAGCGGCCGTTGCTCTGCCAGGGCCCGAGCGCCGGCTGTGTGCCCCACATGCCGAGCGCGCCTTCGAAGCTCGCCGGTGCGTCGCCGCCGACACCCGAGTGACGCGCGTGGAGCGGCTGCCCCGAGGCGATGCGGCTGGCCGTTTCCTGCGCGAGCGTGGCCAGCCCCTCGTTCAGGATGCTGGCCGTGCGGTCGCGGCGGCTGGTCAGCAGGTCGGCGTTGTGGGCGTACTCGTGAAGGAACACCCCTGCCACGAAGCTCGCGTTCTGGTTCTGCGGCAGCGCGAACCGATCGGCGCTGTGCAGGCTGACCACCATCTCGGAGGCGCGCGGGCAGTGGACCTGGCTCGCGACGTTCACGGTGGGCAGCGGACCGTCGTAGGCGAAGCCAAGGCCCATCGAGAGAGAGCCGAGCAGCACGTAGAAGCGGCCGCCGCCCCCGGCGGGAGGCCGGAAGTCGTCCGCGAAGACCGAGCGCATCGTCGGCAGCAGCCATCGGTTGGCCATCGCCGCCGCATCGCGCAGCCAGCCGTTCGTCGCCGGGTCGAGGAACGCCGCGGCCGACGGGTGCCGCAGATCGACGACGACGACGACCTGGCCCGAGACGGCGACGACCTTCGCCGGGAAGCTGGGCACCGATTCCGCCGGCAGATGGCAGATTCCCGGCTTCCCGGAGTGCCAGTCTACGAAGCGCAGCGTGTCCCCGGCGACCGCCGTCGCATAGCGCGGATCGAAGGGTACCGGCGCCTGCGAGTAGGTGCCCGTCAGCGCGCTCCGTTCGGGCATCGCGGGCTCCAGCGGCGTGCCGGCACCGGGTGCGGAGAATGGTGCGAGCGGTCCGCGTGCGTCGGACGAGGCGAGCGTCGGGGCGGTGGCGTCACCGGTGCCGAGAAGGCGGACGGAGACCAGCATCCGCGGGGACTCCACCTCCGCCGTCGGCATGGCGAGGTTGGCGGCGCTCAGCACGTAGTCCTCGTCGGCCGCCGGGAGGCGCAGACAGCGCAGGTCGTCCTCCGTGAGAACGCGTGACTCGCCCGGGCGCAGCGAGACGCTCGGCGGGACGCGTACGACCGCGCCGATCGGCGCCGATCCCTGCGCCGACACCTTCACCGCGCGCATGTCGGTTTCGCAGGCGCGCATGGACGGCACCCGGAACTCGGCGACGGTGTCGGAATGGGCGACGATCTCCGTCGCCGCCACGCCGTCGACCAGGAGCGAGCGCAGACTGGTGAGGCCGGAGCCGCGGACCTGGACGATCTGCCCGGGACGGAGCGTATCGACGGAGGTCAGGTGGACCGGCCGCGTCGGCTCTACCGGCGCGCCGCCATCACAGGCGACGACTAGCGCGGCGACGAGCGCGGGGAGCAGCGGGGCACGGCGCAAAGCGACCTCCGAGTCATGGTGCTGGTGGGGCGAGTCCTGCGAACCCGTTGCGCGTCCGCGGCGGCGGTGGCCAACGCAAGCGCGACGAGGGAGGTTTCAGACGTTTTGTGACGTGGCCTCCTCCCTGGAGCAGGCTTCCAAATGTATACGTTCGCGACGGGCGCGCAAAGTCGGCTAAGGCGGGTCCCGCGCCGCTGCTGGCTGCCGGCAGCCGGTCATTCGCACGCGTGACGCGGCCCGATCTCGAACGCTTTCAGCGACGCGTTTCCCGCCACACCTGGGCCGGGGTGTTCGGGCCCCCCAGGCGTGCCGGCGACCTCCGCATTCTCCATTCGACCGTCCCAATCTGCCGTTCAGCGGATGGCGGCTTCCGAGACTCGATACGGCACTGCAGCTTTGCGGCAGCGAGTCGATCACCGCTGCGATCAGCCTGATCGAGCGCGGATGATCGCCGACGCGG
Organism: Longimicrobium sp.; assembly: GCF_036388275.1. Taxonomy (NCBI): domain Bacteria; kingdom Pseudomonadati; phylum Gemmatimonadota; class Longimicrobiia; order Longimicrobiales; family Longimicrobiaceae; genus Longimicrobium; species Longimicrobium sp. The sequence continues at coordinate 66,746 of NZ_DASVSF010000053.1, read as the reverse complement.
ACCGCTCTCCATCCACCTGCCGCCCGCCGATGCCCTTCCTGGAGAATCGATGCTGAACCTTCTCGACGTCAGCCACGTGTACGCCAACGGGACGCGCGCCCTGGACCACGTGACGCTGTCCATCCCGCGCGGCATGTACGGCCTTCTCGGACCCAACGGGGCGGGGAAGTCTACCCTGATGCGGACGGTCGCGACGCTGCAGACGCCGACGGAGGGCGCCATCCGCTTCGGCGACGTGGACGTGATCGCCGAGCCGGAGGAGCTGCGGCGCACCCTGGGCTACCTGCCGCAGGACTTCGGCGTGTACCCGCGCGTTTCCGCGTACGAGATGCTGGATCACATGGCCGTGCTGAAGGGCGTCGCCTCCGCGGCCGATCGCAAGGCCACGGTCGAAAGCCTGCTGCAGCAGGTAAACCTGTGGAGCGTCCGCAAGAAGTCGCTGGCCGGCTTCTCCGGCGGCATGCGGCAGCGCTTCGGCATTGCCCAGGCGCTGATCGGCAACCCGGAGCTGATCATCGTTGACGAGCCCACCGCCGGGCTGGATCCCGAGGAGCGCAACCGCTTCCTGAACCTGCTCGCGGAGATCGGCGAGAGCGTGGTGGTGATCCTTTCCACCCACATCGTGGAGGACGTGTCGGACCTCTGCCCGCGGATGGCCGTGCTGGCGGACGGGCGCGTTCAGCTGGAGGGGGCGCCGCTGGACCTCATCCTCCGCACCCGCGGCCGAATCTGGAGGAAGGTGATCGACCGCGGCGAGCTGTCCGCGTGCCGCGAGCGGTACGACGTGCTCTCCACGCGCCTCTTCGCCGGACGCACCATCGTCCACGTGCTGGCCGACCAGGATCCGCGCGACGGCTTCGCCCCGGTGGATGCCGGGCTGGAGGACGTCTACTTCTCCACGCTGGCGCAGTCGCGCCGCGCGGCCTGAGGCAAGACGATGCTCATCGACATCGCCCGCTTCGAATTCCGCTACCTGCTGCGCAACCCGCTTCTCTGGGTCTCCGCCGCGGCGGTCTTCGCGCTGTACTTCGTTTCCATCAGCATGGGCTTTCCACTCGGCTCCGAGGGCGGCCTCCTGCACAATGCGGCCTTCGCGACGCTGCGGAACTACCTGATGGTCTCGATCTTCTTCATGTTCGTGACCACCTCCTTCGTCGCCAACGCCGTCATCCGCGACGACGAGACCGGCTACGGGCCCATCATGCGGTCCACGCGGATCAGCAAGTTCGAGTACCTGGCCGGCCGCTTCCTGGGCGCGTTCGCCGTCGCGGCGCTCTGCCTGCTGCTGGTGCCGCTGGGGATCTGGCTGGGATCGCTGATGCCGTGGGCCGATCCCGCGACCGTGGGACCCTATCGGCTCCTCGATCAGCTCTACGGCTACTTCCTGGTCGGGCTGCCCAACATCCTCGTCCACTCCGCCGTCTTCTTCGCCCTGGCGACGATCACGCGGTCGATGATGGGCTCCTACCTGGGCGTCATCGGCTTCGTCTCCGCCTATTTCGTCCTGGAGGGCGCCTTCGCCGACCGGCCGCAGCTGCAGACGGCGGCGGCCCTCGCGGACCCGTTCGGCGGGCGGGCGCTGAACGACGCCACGCGGTACTGGACGGTGGCCGAGCGGAACGTGACGCTCCCCGAGTTCGGCGGCGCCCTGCTCTACAACCGCCTCCTCTGGATCGCGATCGCCATCGGCTGCCTGGCGCTCGCGCACGCCGTCTACCGCTTCGCGGACCAGGGGATGTCGAAGCGCGAGCGGAAGATGCAGAAGCTCGCGGGACGAGAGGCCGTGGAAGCACCGCCCGTGGCGGATCGCGTGTCCCTTCCCGCGCCGCGGCACGGGAATGCGGCGCTGCGGGCGATGCTGTGGATGCGCACGCGGTTCGAGATCAAGCAGGTGGTGCTGAGCCCGGCCTTCGTGGTGCTGATGGCGTGGGGGCTGTACATCACCGTGCTCGTGCTGACCACGCAGCGCGACCCGGACGGCCGCCCGACCTATCCCACCACGCTCTCGATGATCCCCGAGATCGCCGACGGCATGGGGATGACGCCGCTGATCGTGGCCATCTTCTACGCGGGCGAGCTCGTCTGGCGCGAACGCGACCGCAGGATGCACGAGCTGGTCGGCGCGGCGCCGATGCCCAACTGGGTGTTCGTGGTGTCGAAGACGCTGGCGATGGGGCTGGTGCTGATGGCCATGCTGCTGACGAGCGTCGCCGCGTCCGTCGTCCTGCAGCTCTCGCTGGGATACACGCACCTGGAGCTGGGCAAGTACCTGCTCTGGCACGTGCTTCCGGGAACGTGGGACATGCTGCTGTTGGCGGCGCTGGCGATCTTCGTCCAGGCGGTCAGCCCGCACAAGGCGGTCGGATGGGCGATCATGGTGGTGTTCCTGGCGTGGCAGCAGCTGAACACCACGGTCGATCACAACCTTTTCCTGTACGGCGGCACGCCCGGCATGCCGCTTACGGACATGAACGGCGCCGGCTCGTTCTGGGTGGGCGCGTGGACCTTCCGCGTGTACTGGGGCGCGTTCGCCGTGCTGCTTCTCGTCGCCGCGCACCTGCTGTGGAGGCGGGGCACCGAGATCCGGCTGAGGCCCAGGCTGGGGCTCGCGCGGCGGCGCCTGGCGGGTGCGGCGGGATGGGTGGCCGCCGCGGCCCTGCTGACGTTCACCGCGACGGGTGCCTACGCCTTCTACAACACCGACGTCCTCAACGACTACCGGACGCAGGGCGCGAACGAGGCCCACGCGGCCGCGTTCGAAAAGAAGTACGGGCGATACGCCGAGCTGGCTCACCCGAGGATCGTGGACCTGACGCTGGACGTCGCCCTCTACCCGGAGGAGCGCCGCGCCGTGACGAAGGGCCGCTACCGCCTCCGCAACCTGACGTCGCAGCCGATTCCCGACATCCACGTCCGCGTCCTGGGCGGCGACCTGCAGCTCGCGAGCGCGACCATCTCCGGGGCGCGGCTGATCAGCGACGACGCGCGGTTCGGCTACCGCATCTATCGCCTGGACCGGCCGATGCAGCCGGGCGAAGAGCGGGTGATGGCGTGGGAGACGCGGCTCTGGATCCGCGGCTTCCGCAACCAGCCGACCTTCACCCGGCTCGTGGAGAACGGCACCTTCCTCACCGAGGCCCACCTGATGCCGACCATCGGCCTGGTCCGCGCCGGGCTGCTGCAGGATCCCGATACGCGGCGCCGGTACGGCCTGCCGGAGGCGCCCGGCGTCGCGAAGCTGGAAGACCTTGCCGCGACGGCGAACACCACGTACGGGCGTGGATGGGCGAAGTCCGACATCACCGTGTCCACCTCGGCTGACCAGACGCCGCTCGCGCCCGGCAACAACGTGTCGGACGTGGTGCGCGGAGGCAGGCGCATCGCGCGCTTCGTCTCGGGCGTGCCGATCCATCCGCGCTTCTCCATCCAGTCTGCCCGCTACGCGGAGAAGCACCGTCTGCACACCGGCGTGGACCTGGCCGTCTACCATCATCCCGCGCACGGGTGGAACGTGGAGCGCATGCTCGACGCGCTCGCGGCCTCGCTGGACTACTACCAGGCGAACTTCGGCCCCTATCCGTTCGACCACGCGCGGATCGTGGAGTTCCCGGGCTATCACGAATTCGCGCAGGCGTTCCCCGGCACCATCCCCTTTTCGGAGGACGTGGGCTTCGCCGCCGATTTCGACGCGCCGGAGACGATCGACTACGTGTCGTACGTCACCGCGCACGAGCTGGCGCACCAGTACTGGGCGCACCAGGTGGTCGGCGCCGACATGGAGGGGCGGGAGCTGCTCTCGGAGACGCTGTCCCAGTATTCCGCGCAGATGGTGATGAAGAAGCTGCGCGGCAAGGACTACATGCGCCGCTACCTGCAATACGAGCTGGACCGCTACCTGGAGGGCCGGGAGTATTCGGCGGGGGAGGAACCGACGCTCACGCGCGTGACGGGGCAGGACCATGTCACCTACCGCAAGGGCGCGATGGCGATGTACCTGCTGCAGGAGCGGCTGGGCGAGGACAGGGTCAACCGGGCGCTGCGAACGCTGCTGACCCGCTACGCGTTCAAGGGTGCGCCGTTCCCCCGCTCGCTGGACCTGGTCGCGGCCCTGCGCGCCGAGGCAAACACGCCGGAAGAGCAGGCGCTGATCACCGACCTCTTCGAGCGCGTCACCCTGTACCACCTGGAAGTGACGGCGCCCACGGCGGTGCGCCGCGCGGATGGCCGGTGGGACGTGACGGTGCCGGTGCTGGCGAAGAAGTTCTACGCCGATGGCAAGGGTGGGGAGACGGAGACGCCGCTGGCCGAGCGCATCGAGATCGGCCTGTTCACCGCCGAGCCCGGCCGGGACGCGTTCGCCGCGTCGCACGTGGTCCTGCTGGAGCGCCACCCCATCCGCTCCGGCCGCCAGGTGCTGCGCTTCGTCACCGACCGCAAGCCGACGCATGCCGGCATCGACCCCTACAACTTCTACATCGACCGCAACTCAGCGGACAACGTGCTGCCGGTGAGGTAGACGGCGCCCGCGCGGGGATGGGCCGCTGCAATCGAGCGCTCGGGTCTGCCCCGCCTTGTCGGACGGGGCGGCTCGTGCACAGATTGCGCGCTGCGGGCAGAGACGGCCGCTCGCTCCATCCCCCATCCCTGGAAACGACCCCATGAAGCTCCGTCTGCTCGCCGCGGTGGCCGCGGCCGCGATCGCCGGTTCCGCACACGCGCAGGCGCCGGAGGTGGTCAAGGTAGATCCGCCCGACTGGTGGGCGGGCCACTCCATCAATCCCGTGCGCCTGCTCATCCGCGGGCGCAACCTGGGCGGTGCACGCATGGAGTGCCCGCGGCTGGCGTGCGGGGAGGTAAAGGTGAACGCGGCGGGGACGTACGCGTTCGTCGACGTCACCGTGGGAGACGGGGCGGCGCCGGGGCGGTACCCGCTCACCCTGCGCACCGGCGGCGGCGCGGCACAGGTGCCGTTCACCGTGTCGGCGGCGCTGCCGGCCACGGGGCGCTACCAGGGCTTCGGGCCCGACGACGTGCTGTACCTGCTGATGCCGGACCGGTTCGCCAACGGCGACCCGCGCAACGACGAGCCGTCCGTGTCGCGCGGCATCCTGGACCGCGCGGGCGCGCGCCGCTGGCACGGCGGCGACCTGGAGGGGGTGCGCCAGAAGCTTCCGTACCTGCGCGACCTGGGGATCACCGCCATCTGGATGAACCCCATCTACGACAACACCAACACGCTCGACACCAAGGAAGTCTACGACGGGCAGCCCACGACCGCGTACCACGGCTACCACGCCATCGACTACTACGCGGTGGAGGAGCGCTTCGGCGACATGCAGGCGCTGCGGCGGCTGGTGGACGAGGCGCACGCGCAGGGGATCAAGATCATCCTGGACATGGTGGCCAACCACACCAGCGCCTACCACCCCTGGGTCACCGACTCGCCCACGCCCACCTGGTACAACGGCACGGCGGAGCGGCACCTGTCCAACAACTGGCAGGTGTGGGCGCTGGCCGACCCGCACGCCACGCCCGACATCCGCCGCCCGGTGCTGGAGGGGTGGTTCGTCGACATCCTGCCGGACCTGAACCAGAACGACCCCGAGGTGGCCCGCTACATCATCCAGAACACCCTGTGGTGGGCGGGGATGACGGGCATCGACGGCATTCGGCAGGACACCTGGCCGTACGTGCCGCGCTCCTTCTGGCGCGAGTGGATGGCGGCCATCCGCCGCGAGCACCCCACCATGCGCGTGGTGGGCGAGGTGTTCGACGGCGATCCCGCCACGGTGGCGTTCTTTACGGGGGGCCGCTCACGGTGGGACGGCATCGACGACGGGGTGGACGCCCTCTTCGACTTTCCCCTGTTCTTTCCGCTGCGGCGCGCGTTCGTGGAAGGCAAGCCGCTGCGCGAGGTGGCGCAGATGCTGGGGCGCGACCACCTGTACGAGGAGCCCCAGTCCATGGTGACCTTCCTGGGGCTGCACGACGTGGCGCGCTTCATGGGCGAGCAGGGCGCCTCGCACGAAGGACTGCGGCTGGCGTACACGTTTCTGCTCACCACGCGCGGCACGCCGCTGCTGTACTACGGCGACGAGATCGGCATGCCGGGCGGCGGCGACCCCCACAACCGCCGCGACTTTCCCGGCGGGTGGCCCGGCGACCCGCGCAACGCATTCCAGGCGTCGGGTCGCACGCCCGAGGAGCAGGCCACGTTCGCGCACGTGCAGGCGCTGTTGCGGCTGCGCGCCCAGCGCGGCGAGCTGCGCCAGGGGCCGCTGGTGAACCTGCACGTGGCCGACCAGCAGTACGTGTACCGCCGCGGGGCCACCGTGGTGGCGCTGAACAACGACACCACCGCCGCCGAGGTGCGCATCCCCGCCACGGAGCTGGGCGCGGACGTGCTGGGCCGCTGCGCGCCGCCTCGCCGCGACGGTGACGCCCTGGTCATCGCCATCCCGCCCCGCACCGGCTGCGTGTTCTGAGCTGATGTGAGTTGAGGGAGGGAGATCCGTCACGTACGCAGGAACTGCCTGGCTTCACGGAGGGCACGGAGATGTTCATCCTCCTTGTCCTCCTTGTGATTCCGAGGCGTTCAAGGCCGCGCCGTTCCCGCGCTCGCTCGATTGGGCGCGACCCTTCGTTGAAAAAGCTGGGGCCAATGTGGGTATTAGGGACATCAAGTCGAGATACTCCGTGAGATGTACCGCAGGTGTGGTGCTGCGATAACGGTTCATGGTAGGGGCGTGCGCAAGCGCGGGGGTGGCGATTGCGGCGGACTAGGCACGGAAGCGTGCCTCAACGCATCATAATCGATGCCCGGTTTCTGATCGCTGCACAAATGTCGAGAGTGTCACCGGCTCCTTCTGCTCCCGTACGTAAACATCCGCGTGCACTATCAGGTCAGAAAACGTGATGTCCTCAAGTCTAAATCGATCTAACCGCTTCTGCTTTTCCTGAAAAGCTCTGGGTTCAGTGCCGAATTCGTTCCACGCTGGAGGCAAGTGATACACTACGCGCTCTATGCGATCTAAGACTGAATCCGCGCCGACTACCACGACATCGAACCTATACACGGGGTATGGGAACCGCGAATCGTGTTTAGGGGCGCGCCAACAAGTCGATGTCAGCGCGATGTGTGTTTGAGTGATCGGTTCATTCGATGTAGGAACCGGGATACTCGGGACGATAAATAATTTAGGAACTACTTCAGTAGGATATTCGAACGGTGCATAGAGCTTGTGGTGATGCTTGCTGACCAAAATGTAGAAGGTCCAAAGCACGACCACCGGGAACGAGACAAGGAACGCAATCAGCGGCCACCGTTCGTGTTGCGTAAGCGCCTTGGCGGCAATCCCGAGTACAAGAGAAGCAAAGCCGTAGATCATCACTATGAAAAGGGCGATGATGCCAAGCGGGTTTCGCGACAGGCGCGGGGCCACATTCGAAATTGGATCTGGCGTCGGCACTAGTCACACTCCTGACGAGGAAAGCAGACCCCACGTACTAAGTGGCCCACGGTAGCACGTCGTCCGCCTAGCTTGTTTTGCTGCACGGCGGCGGTCAAGGAAAGCGTAGGTCACGCCAGCCACGATTGGACGGATCCCCCTGCACCCGCGCAGCCTACGTACATCGTCGTTGCGCGCTAGCACGCCAGCTTGCGGGAGGCGCTAAAAGTCAACATCGAATTCTACTTGATAGTTAGGAGTACATCCAGACAGCAACTTGTGCCCGCGAGTGGATGCCCATCTTCTGCAAGACGCGCTCGGTGTGGCGCCGGGCCGTGTGTGCTGTAACGCCGAGCGCCCTTGCAATTTCCACGTTCGGCTTTCCCTCTGCCAGAAACGCCGCAACGCGGATCTCTGCTCGAGTGAGGCCAAAAACGGCTTGTAACTCCGCGTCTGGTCGTCGGATCGGCGAGCGCCGCTCCAGAGACACGAGCATGTATGCAATGGAACCGGAGGGCGGGCCTCCGTACAAGGACCCGCGGATTGCATAGCGTGCCTTACCTGTATGTATTACGGAAGCGCAGGCGCCCAAGGGTCCATCGGTGTAGCCCCGAATTCTCATGGCACTGCGCAAGCTGTTCATCACCACCTGCAGTTCTAAGTTTAAGACTGTGCTTTCTGGATCGTCCGCGAGCATTCCAGTGAGTGCAGGGGTTTGGTGGATAGGCCGACCGGTGGAATCGAAAACCATTACCGCTTGGCCAAGGGTATCCAAGCTGCGGAGCAGGTCTATGCGCCACCTATCCCAGCGCACCTGAGTCTCGACACCAGCGCGAAAGGCAGGAAAGAGAAGGCGAAGGAGCGCCAGTTCGCGTTCTCCAAAGAGCCGGCCTACCGGACGCGCATGCCAGAAATGCAGGCTAGCAACCGCGTTTGCGTCTGAACCCAACCCGGTGAGGGGAACCGTTGCGCCAATTGTATCGTGCGCTCCGTTGGGCGCAGCGTACTCATTATAATATGCACTCGTGCGAAACAGTTCGTACCCCGGTCCATAAAGCATCTCAAGCGACGTGACGCCGCACCGAATGCCCTCCTCCCAAACAGTTCGCCCATCAGCCAGACGCGGAGGCTCGAGTTCCGGGAACGCCGAGAGCGACTTCGGATCGTGCTGGTCACTGTACATCGCAAGACCGTCATTCACCGGAAGCAGAAACCCAGCCGAGTCCGCGCACAACAAGTCGCCCAAACCACGATTTACGGCCGAACGCCAGTTGTCGACACTCTCGAAATCCAGGGGAGAAACAAGCAACTGGATCGCCCGAGTCAGCTTTGCGACGTCAGCGGACGACAGGGTGATCGACATGGGCTGCCAAGATGTGCACGGGAGGGCTGGCGTACCTAACCATTCACGGGCTACAACCACCACAACTATCGTATTGTCACTGGTCTACCGCAACACCGTCGACAAATCTCCGCCGCTCAACCAAAGCTCGGAATGCGAACCATGTGTAGCGTGCCGGATCAAGATTGGCAGTTCTGCCAATGCGCGAGTAGCTACGCAGGATTAGGCTTTTCCGGTCACGATCAGTCGTGACTCGCACGCGCGAGTCTAAGTAGACCGCGTGATCTCATCCCTTGGACGGAGCCACGATCTTGAAAACACTCGCATTTATCTCCATTTGTGCTGTCCTTTCGCTCGGCATCCCGAGAGTTGCCGTTGCACAGGATTCGGCCGCCGTATTTACGATAACCGCCCAGCACCCGCTGCCTGTGACACTCACAGGCCCCGGTACTCCAGTAGTATCCGCGGCGTACCGCAAATGGTTCGAAGACTGGGCCGGCGAGCGCGGACCAAGGATGTCGATCATCGAAGCATCCCATCGATGGCAGTCTTGCACGTTGTTCGACAGGACGAACCCCAACGGCACAAACGACGAGGTCGTAGTATTTCGATGCGGCTCCCAAGGGGACCTTCGCATCCGCTGGGATGCAATCAAGGGGACGTTAAGCAGCCGCGACGCGAGCGGACACGCGCTAGGAACTGTCATTCTATAGTCGTGCGCAGAGAGCATCCGGCGGAAGCCGCCGCCGGGGCGTTCGGTCTACGGGACCAGGCTGCGCGCGTGCGGTTGAGGTGGTCCGCCGTCTCGCACGTCGTAGAGACCCGGAACCCGTAGCCGCAGTGAATCGTGCGGCGCGATCAGATGGCTAGTCGGGAATTCCGTAGATGCCAACTTTGCTCTTGAGCACTTGAGCCGGGAATGTGCTGCTGCCGAGGCGATCGCGTTGAAACGTTTGCGCGTTTGCGGAATTCCAGACTACGTAGTACGCCTACGTCATCGGCATTTTCAGGCGAACCAATTGATGTAAGCGGAGATCGCTCACATCTCGTGGACGCGACGTCAGAGCCGGCTAGGAGGGACGACAAGCGTTCCGGCGTACTTGTTGTCGCAGCCTTTAGCCAAGAGTTTTGCCGGTGCATCCTCGGATGCTGAGCGAACACATTATCTCAGCAGCTTGATATTCACATGGAACGATCCGCTCCCACTAGGCAGCAGCTACTTTCCTTCCTCCTGCTTCTTGTTGTCACTTGTGCAGTCGGCTATCGCTTTCTCGAAGCGACCACTCGAAAGTGGGTGGAGGTCCCGACACCGGCCGTAGCGCTTGGCGAAGGGGTCCGGCAGCGCATGTTTCGAAGCCTGAAAGGTGCAACTGATGATGTTGGTTCGGCATCACCTGCCGCGGTCGTGCATCTCGCAACCTTCCGAGCCGACAACGGAAAGGAAGTCGAAATCTTCGTTGCGGAGGGAGAATTTACTCGGGATGGCATTGAACCCAGCGGGTTGTGGTCGAATGCTGTTCGTGGATCTACACTGCTGGTCAACTCGGTCGACGAGATCATGAGTCGTGGTAGCCCTGAGTCAATTAGCTACCACATTGGGTACGGCTGTCGTATCGACCCCTCACCTGAACACCTTCTTCAGGTTGGCGAGGTTCGCATCCAGAGGTGTCGTGGTCCTTATCATGAGGATCTTAATGTATCATGGGTGGCTAATGCGGCGCTGATCGTGTACCGGAGCGCTGGCGGTCGCGGCCATTGTACTCCGTACTGGCAGCCTGCTGGTGAGCTGTCGGATGGTGATTATAGTGCTTGCCTCACCACTCACCTCCGTGTCGCCCTCAACCAGGTTTTTGAGAGACTTCAAGATCTTCCTCGGCGGCAGACGCCCGAGACCGTGATCCTTCCGGCGCTTGCTACCGGAACTGGACGATACCCTAAAGCAGCCTTTTACAAGCTCTTCGCCGAACAACTTGGTCAAGAGCTCAGGCGTCCATCGGAGCAGTACATACCGACCCGAATCGTTCTTCAGGTTCGGCGCGGGAACGACGCAGCGGACTGGGACGAGACGATATACGCTATCTCTGGGAGTATTGGGGATGTTGTCGACGGGTGGCGCTCAGGTCATAGTCGGGAAGAACTGCGCTCTCTCGGTGGGTTGCTAGGTATTTTTTCCACGCTTACGATGCTTGGGGGGGTGGCATTCTTCCGCTTTCGTGCCTCGCCCAGCTTTGATCATCATCTAAGTTTGCTTCGCGATGGTCCAGTTGCGCTTGTTCTTCTAGCGTGGGTGTTTGCTGCTCTCGGTCTCCTCACGCCGATCAGTCTGTTGATTGACAACCTCGTGACTTACCGAAACCCTGTGGCGCCGATTCTCAGCGGTGTTCTTACGGTGCTTGTATACGGGGTGGTCTACCGCGCAACGGAAACCTATCGGGATCGCGTCAAGCTGTTGCACAGCGATCCCACAGATGTATAGTCGGTACATGGCCGCCACAAAGGTGTGGAATGCGGACGCCAAGGTCACCATATTTTCCGTAGAGTTGCGTGTCCTTCTGGTGCGGTGTCGGCACGTCACTTCTCGTCGGTGAATCGGACCAGAACGACCGCAGCCCAGCCCGTGATGCCATGGCTGCGGTCGTCTGTTCTCGTCACTGGCGCGTCCCCCGCCCGGTTTACGGCACCAGCAGGGTCTTGATCGCGCAGCGCTCGTCCACGGCGCGGTAGCCCCTTGGCCACCTAGTCCAAGGGCAGCGTCAGGTCGAATACCCTGCCGGAGTTGATCGTCCCGCTCCAGATCCAGGCGATCAGATCGGGCAGAAAGCGCCGGGCCGGGGCGGGGCCGCCTGCCCCCGAACGCCGAGTCCATCACGTTGTAACTGTTGCGCTGGACAGGAATTCTCGCGTACTTGGTCCCGCGTCGAGTGCACTCGTTCAGACACCAATCCATGCTTTGCCTTGCCCTGCTTGCGGTGGCGTGCTTCCTCACGGGGTGCACGTCGGCGCCTTCGGACGATCGCGTAGCCGAGCCCCACGGGTCCGGCGCTGCTCGCGCTTCGCTTACGACTGCGGAGTACAGCTGGCGCACGTACGCCGGGCAGTCCCTGCATCTCCACTATCTCCCCGATTCATACGCAGCCCAGCACATCCGGGAGTTTGCCCGCGACGCCGAGAAAGGTCTGCACCACGACCTTGCGCTCATCGGTGCCTCGCGTCCACCCGGGGTGGTGGAAGTGTTCCTGGTCGACTCGCGCGAGCAGGCCCGGCAACTGACCGGCAACCCGTACATGGGGCAGGCGGTTCCCGGTGAGCTGAGCGTCTTTCTCGTGATCCTCCCCGGACTCCGCCCGGCCGTTCGCCACGAGATCATGCATGCGCTTTCCCTCTCGCTCTGGGGCACGCACCGTACAGGCACGTGGATCTCGGACGGAGTGGCCACCTGGGCCACGGGAATGTGCCAGGGAAAGAGCGTGGACGCGATCGCGGCGGGCTTTCTTCGGCAGGGCAGGCTGCTTCCGCTCCCGGAACTGGCGGCCACGTTCTGGGAGGTGGATGAACTCCGCGCGTACTTCACGGCGGGGAGCGCCATCGGCTACCTGGCCCAGACTCGCGGGAATGCCGCGGTCGAAGCCCTCTGGAGGCAGTCCCCGGACGGCGTGGAGCACCCCCTGGGAGAGGGCGGCGCCGAGATCGAGCGAAGGTGGCGTGCACACCTTGCTTCCATCCCTGCCGCCGAACTCGACATGGTTACGCTTCGTGAGAGCGGATGCTGAATTGTGCAGCCCAGCGCGCCGGACCCAACTACCCACGCCGCACCCTCGGAGCAGCCGACCCACGTGATCGACGAACTAGAGCCGAGGGTGGTGCTCGCCGGAGCCACGCGGGGGAGCGAGCAGCCGGCCATCTCCCCGTTGCGGATGGCGGGGCTGATCGGCGCGGGAATGGCTCTCGGGGCATTCACGTCAGACGTCGGCCTCCCGCCGCTGGATGCGGCTTGGTACCCGCCTCTCTGGACCGGGCAGGCCCGAGAACGCAGATTGTGCCGTCCGCCGCCGCCCATTCCGTCCGGAACCCGAGATCATGTCCGACACCCCATCGCCCGCCTGGATGCAGGCGCTGCAGCCGTACGCCGAGCGCACGGACTTCCGGGTGCCGCTCAAGGTACCCATCCACATGCCCAGCGGACGGATGATCGGCGACGTGGCGGGCGTGTACCTGCGCCTGCCGCGCTGGGAGGGCCCCCCGTTCGCGGACGACTTCGGCAAGAAAGCGGCGGGGATGGTGGAGCTGGATGGCGAGCACACGTTCGCCGAGCTCGCGGTGCTGCGGATGCTGGAGCGGGAGGGGTGGAGCGGGCGGTGGGTGAACACGTACAGCGCCAAGGGCGAGGTGTGGAAGTATCTCACCCGGTGGGACGACGTGCCCCGCGCCGAGCAGCGCAACCGCGTGATCGAAGACGAGGACCCGCGCGTGGTGCTGGCCGGGGTGGCGCGGCGGGCGAAGAAGCGCTACGCCGGGTGCTGGGACGTGTTCGCCTGGCGCGGCGACGACTTCGCCTTTCTGCAGACGAAGCGCGGCGCCCCTACGGCCAAGGCGGAGCTGGGCGCCGCCCAGGCAGAGTGGCTGCACACCGCCCTTCTGTTCGGCGACACCCGGATCACGCTGGCGTCGTTTGCCGTCGTGCACTGGGACTACCGCTGACCCGCCGCGCCCAGAACGGCCCCTCCACCCAGCGCCGCTCCTGCACGTAGATTCGGTCAGCGGGGGGAGTTGCGGGCCTTGTGGCTCTTGGAGGATGGCTTCGGCTTGCGGGTGCGCTTGGCCGCCTTGGTCGGGTCGGACCCGCCGGACCCGGCGTGGCAGACCAGCGTGTACTTCTCCAGGTCGGGCTTGAGGGGCGGGAGGTCCAGGAACTCCCGCAGCACCGACTCGGCGACGCAGAGGGCGCCTTCCACCCACCCCTGGTCGAACGAATAGCACGAGCCGATCACGTAGGTGTGGCGGGAAGGCTCGTGCAGGATCCGCTGGTACGGCGCGCGAACCCGGTCCATCACGTCGCAGATGTTGTAGTGCGCCGCCCAGCCGTGGTAGCCGGCCCCGAACGGGTCCTGTCCCCAGTCCTGGTAGTAGACCGCCCGGGGCGCCGGCACGTTCTGCACCTCGGCGCCGTGCGTTTCGGCGAGCTGCTTGACGAGGAGGTTGGCGAGCGGCGAGCCGATGGGCACGGACGTGGGCCCCTTCAGCGGCTGCCGCAGGGTGGAGGGAGCGGCCTCGTAGTCGCCGCTCTGCTCCATCACGCGCCAGAAGCTGGAAAAGGTCATGTCGTCGTAGCTCGCCAGCAGCACGTACGGGCCGCCATCCTTGCCAGGCCCGCCCGGAACGTTGTTGGCGAAGTAGTCCACCATGCGGAGCGGCAGGTCGGTGACGGTGGGCCCGCCCACCCACTGCGCCTCGGGCGGGGCGAGCTTCTTCGGCGTCGGGGCCCCGGTGTGCTTCTCCGGCCACTCCAGCCGCGGCGTGTGCTTGCAGATCTTTTCGTCCGTCCACCATGCCTCGTCCCACAGCATCACGATCTTGATGGCGGGCTGGTTGATGGAGGCCTCCAGGTAGTACTTCACCCGGTCGTCGTTGAGCAGGTAGTCGGCGGGGCATCCCGCCGCGACCAGCTCCAGCGCCCGGCGGGGCATGGCCAGGAACAGCCGGTGGGCCTCCACGCGGTGGGTTCCGCGCGAGCCCAGGTGGTCCACGAAGGTGCAGGTGGTGGTGCCGTCCCGGGATTCGCGGAGCTCCGTCAGCTGCTGGCCGTAGAAGATGCCGGAGCCGGGACGCTCCTTCGCAAGCCTGGCGACCTCCTCGGCCAGCTTCTCGAACAGAATGCTGTAGCCGCCGTCCAGGCGCATGAAGCTGGTGGTGGAGCCGACGTCGTTGTTGTTCTCGAACGCGTCGGCCGCGCTCCAGTCGATGACGTTCGACGAGTAGCCGTTGCCGTCGGCCGCGTAGTCGTAGCCCTCGTCGCCCAGCTGGTCGTACAGCAGGTTCCAGTAGCCGATGTCGCGCGCCGGCGTCCCCGCGGGAAAGGTGGGCGTGGCGCCGGCCTCGGGCACCGTGCCGTGGGCGAAGTAGTCGCACCACTTCTGGCGGTCTTCGTTGCCGTCGCCCAGCCCCGGGGCAAAGACGCCGGCGATGGCGCCGATGATGGTGTCGGCCGTGTAGGGCTCCTTCACCTTGTTCGTCTTGAGGAACTTCAGGAACTCGGTGTTGAAGCGGTACGGGAGCTTCTTGAGCTTTCGGAGGGTGAGGTCGTTCTCGTAGACGTTCAGGCCGCGCAGGTAGTAGAGGCGGTCGTCGGACTTGCCGAAGGGCACCACCAGGTGGGCCAGCCCCAACTCGATGATCAGGCTCTGGACGATGCGGTGGCCCTCGGTCGTCTTTTCCGGAAAGTCCTGGTCGGTGGCGAAGCGCATGCCCCCGAACTCGCAGTACAGGCCGTCACTGCCGCCGACGTCTTCGGGAAAGGTGTAGGTGTAGATACGCCCGCCCGGCCGCTCCGACCACTCGTACACCCGCACCGTGTCGCCCGGAGGCAGCCGCTCGTCCTTGAGCAGCCGATACGCGGTGTAGAGCCCGGAAGCCCCGGCGCCTACGATGACGTGGTCTGCCATGATGGAATTTTCTTTTGATTGTGGAAAATGAACCCGGGTCGCAGTATGTAGCAGTTGCTCCGTCAATGTCAATGAAGTCGTATAAGGTTCGCTTGCGCTCCACGGCGAGTTCCCGGGGTGCTTGACCTTGTCGGACGGGCGGGGCAGGTTGGGACGCGCTTCGCCGTCAGCGTTCGCTTTCACCCCCGCCCCGGAATCACCATGCGCCTGCTCCTTCGGTTGGGCTCGGCTCTCCTGGTCCTCGCGCTGTCCTCCACCGGCGCGGCCGCGCAGCGGCAGGGCGCCCCGGTGGATTCGGCGCGGCTCGCCGCGCTCAAGGACGAGATCGCTCGCGAGATCGAGGGGATGCACGAGTTCACGCAGCAGATGGTCGACCAGGTCTTCTCGTACGGGGAGCTGGGCTTCCAGGAGAGCGAGAGCTCCCGCTACCTGGTGGGCATCCTGCGGCGCAACGGCTTCACGGTGCAGGAGGGGATCGCGGGAATCCCGACCGCGTGGATGGCGAGCTGGGGGAGTGGAAAGCCGGTGATCGCGCTGGGGTCGGACCTGGACGGCATCCCCCAGGCCTCTCAGAAGCCGGGTGTCGCCTACCACTCCCCGCTGGTGGAGGGCGCGCCGGGGCACGGGGAGGGGCACAACTCCGGGCTGCCGGTGGTGATCACCGCCGCGATCGCGACCAAGAAGGTGATGCAGCGCGAGCGGATTGCCGGAACCATCCGCATCTGGCCCGGGGTGGCCGAGGAGCTGGTGGCGGCCAAGGCCTGGTTCGTCCGCGAGGGGTTCTTCCGCGACGTGGACGTGACCATCTTCACCCACGTGGGGAGCAACCTCAACGTCTCGTACGGCCCCTCGGACGGCACCGGGCTGGTGAGCGTGCTGTACCGCTTTCAGGGAGAAACGGCGCACTCCGCGGGCGCGCCGTGGCGCGGGCGCAGCGCCTTGGACGCGGTGGAATTGATGAACGCGGGGTGGAACTACCGCCGCGAGCACCTGCGCCTGCCGCACCGCTCGCACTACGTGATCACCGAGGGCGGCGACCAGCCCAACGTGGTGCCGCGCACGGCCGCGGTCTGGTACTACTTCCGCGAGGTCGAGTATCCGCGCATCCGGGAATTGTGGGAGATCGGCAACCAGATCGCCCAGGGGGCCACGCTGATGACGGGGACCACGCTCGACACGGTGCAGGTGCTGGGCGCCGCGTGGCCCCGGCACTTCAACCGCCCGGTGGCGATGGCGATGTACGACAACATCCGCCGCGTGGGCCTTCCCCGGTGGGACGAGGCCGACCAGGCGCTCGCGCGGGCCCTGCAGCGGGAGCTGGGGAACGAGAAGACGCCGGGGCTGGACACCGCCCTCGCGAAGATCGACAGCGGGGTGCCGCCCGAGCAGAACCGCGGCGGCGGGTCGGACGACATCGGCGACATCTCGTGGGTGGTGCCGACCATCACCCTGCGCTATCCGGCCAACATCCCCAACCTGCCGGGCCACCACTGGTCGAACGCGGTGTCCATGGCCACCCCCATCGCGCACAAGGGCTCCACCGCGGGGGCAAAGGCCACCGCGATGACGCTGCTGGACCTGTTCACCCGGCCCGAGCTGGTGGACAGCGCGTGGAGCTACTTCCGCGACGTGCAGACCCGCGACATCAAGTACGAGCCGCTGATCCGCCCCGGCGACCAGCCACCCGTGGAGATGAACGCGCAGACCATGCAGCGCTACCGGCCGCAGATGCGGAGGTACTACTACGATTCCAGGCGGTACCGCACCTACCTGGAGCAGCTCGGAATCACCTACCCGACGGTGCGCGCGCCGGAGCCCCAGCAGGACTGAGCGGGGCGCTCGCTGGTTCGGAGATGTTGCGTCGAGGGAACGAAACCGTCGACGACCCGGCCGGCGCGAGTGCCGCCTGGCATCGACGGCCAAGGGCCGTGTTCAATTTCTCCCCCGGTCACGCGTTCATCACAACGAGCACGCCCCGCCGCACCCCCTACCCGCCCGTGCCATGCCTGCTTCCGCGCGCACCCGGCTTCCCTCCCGCCGCTTGGCCGCCGTGGCCGTGGTCCTGGTGACCCTTACGCTGCAAGCGGGCGGGCCGTACTCCGCCGGCCTCGCGCAATGCCACCCGCCCCGGCCCGTGGGGCTGGCGGACGGCCCGGGTCCCACGCCCGTGGAGCTGGAAGTGGAGGGCCGCGTGACCCGGCTTTCCGTGTCGCCGGCCGGACGCCTGTGGCTGACCACGTACATGGGGAACACCTACCACGCCGACAGCGTGGGCGCGTACTGGCGCTACGGCTCCGTCCAGGGGCCGGAGGCCGACAGCATGTTCCTGGTGAACGACCAACTGGACGCCGTCACCTTCTTTACGCCCGACACCGCCTTCATCTGGGGGAACATCGGCACGGACTACCAAACGAACCAGGGCCTCGTTCTGCGCACCACCGACGGCGGCGCAACCTGGGACTCGGTCTCGGTCGCGGGCGGGGGATGGTTCCACGACGCGGTGGCCAGCCCGTCCGGCGAGGCGTGGATGAGCGGATCCGGCGGAATGCTGCTGTACACCGCCGATTACGGCGTATCGTGGACCGCGCGCTCGCGGCCGTTCCGTTCCCAGCTCGTCGCCCTCGATATGGGTCCGGGTGGCGTGGGGCTGGCCGGGTCCATCGGCGAGGGGCTCCGCATCACCCGCGACGGCGGCACCACGTGGAGCTCGCTCCCCACCCCGCAGCAGCAGGGCCGTTATTCGCCGCTGCCCGCGGACGAGGAGGAGGGCGGCGAAGAGGAGATGGTGGAGTTCACGGAGGTGGAAGCGGTGGCACCGGTCTCCCCGGGCGCCGTAGACACGACGGCGGGGTCCATGGACGTGGATGGAGACACGGTGGAGGTACTCATGCCCTCCGCTGGCCGGCCCGCGCCCGGCGACACCTTTCCAGACCCAGCAACGGAGGGCGGGCAGGACCGCATCGACCGCGTGGGGCTGTTCGCCGGCCGCGCGGTGATCACGCAGGGCGGGCGCGTCTTCCATTCGGCACTGGATTCCGTCGACTGGCAGCCGCTCCCGGGCGACTCGCTCGTCCTCTTCGCCGTGAGCCGCGGCGGGGCCGGGCTCGCCGGGGTCACGCACGACGGCCGGCTGTTGCGGTACGACGCGGCGCTGCGGCCCAGCGTGGTGGCGGGAGCGCGGGTGCAGGCGACGCCGCTGGACCTGGTGGTGCAGGGCGGCGCCCTGTACGCGCTGGACGAGCAGGGCGCCGTGTACCAGGCGGATGAGAGGGGCGTTCGCCACGGGTATCCCCTCACGCGCGAGCACCCGCCGCGTGCCCTGGCGCACGTGCGCAGGGAAGGGGGGTGGCTGTGGGGCACCACGACCAGCCACGTCTACACCTCCGACGACGACGGCCGCACCTGGGCCCGGCGGGGCGACGTGCCGTTCTCCATCCGCGGCGTCGCCGTGCGCGGGCCGGACGAGCTGCTGCTGTGGAGCGGCCACGGCGACAACGTCCTCTTCGACGCGCGGACCGGGACGTCTCGCACGGTGGAGAGCCTGAACGGCGACGACGTGGTGGGCGTGGTGCGGCGCGACAGCCTGTGGGCGGCATTCGGCGGAATGCAGTACGAGAGCGCCGGGCGGGTGGAAGTGTCGCGCACGTTCTACGCGGGCGAGTTCGCGGGAACGCGCCCCCACGGCTTCGTTTACCTGTCGCGCGACCGCGGCGCCACCTGGACCCGGGCGGATACGTGGCCCGATGCCGGCGTGGCGCAGCTATGGATGTACCCGGACGGGGGCATGGTGCTGTTCTCCTGGCTGGGTTCGGTGCGTCGCGTGTCCAGGAGCGGCACGGGATGGTCGGGAGAAACGCTGCACAGGGCCACGGGGTCCCCCGCGACCCCGTACGTGGAGCAGCCGCTGGCGGCGTACTTCACCGACGAGCGGCACGGCTGGGTCAGCGGCAACATCCACAACGTGGGGTTCCGCGCCTTCGCGACGGCCGACGGGGGCCGCACCTGGCGCGCCGCCGGGAAGGGCGACTTTCCGTTCGTGCAGCTGGAGCCGTTCGGGGCTGCGTACCTGGCGAGCACGCCGCGGGAGGTTTTCCGGCTGCAGGGTGCCGCGCGCACGCCGCTGTACGCTGCTCCCTGGCCCCAGCGGCAGTGGGCGTGGCCCGTGAGCGCGGCGTCACCCGCCGGCGACAGCGTGCTCGTCGCCACCTACGACCGCGGGATCATGCTGGCACCCGGCGGCGGCGGTGCGCCGCGCTGCCTTCCCTCGCGCGTGCGGGTGTATCCGCGATCGATGCACTGACCGGCCGTCGCGGAGCCCGAAGCACTTGCGAGGACGAGTGGCGGGCCAGGAGGCGATGATGAATACCGATTCGATCTTCAGGCGGCTGCGCGGCGTCGTGGGCAACGCCGTGGTGTGGGGCGCCGCCTTATCGGCCCTGTGCGCTGGTGGTTTTCGCCGCGCTGAAAGCCGGAGGGTTCCTTCAGCCCTCGGTTATCTGGCTGGATTCCATCCTGGTCGCCGCGCGGTTCGGGTTCGCGGGAGCCATCGCCGGGACGGCTTTCTCCGCCCTGATCGGTCTGCTGTATCGCGGGTGGCGCCCTGGTGTCGACCGAGGGAGAGGTTCCGGCGCGGCGCCAGCCCGTGCGGTGAACCACGAGTAGCGCACCGCGCGGGATTCCTGATCCTGAGACAAGAGTCTCGCCGGTACTCGCGAGATTTCTGTTGATGTGGGATGACGATCGTGATAAAGATACGGGTCCGCGTGTTCCGCTCGGCCCCGGATCGGGAGATTGAATGATGGCGGATGGTCCCAGCAGGCCCTACGTGCCCGCCGCGGGCAAGCACTGGCGGCTGCCGCTGTACGACCTGATGGCGAAGGTGCTGGGGGCGGATGCCGCACGGCGGGTGCTGGTGCAGCAGATCGCCTCGCGGACCGGCGACCGCGTGCTGGAGATCGGCTGCGGGACGGGGAGCCTGCTCCTGGGCGTCAAGCAGGCCCAGCCCGGCGCGGAGGTGGTGGGGCTGGACCCGGACCCGGCCGCCCTCGCCATCGCGCGGCGCAAGGCGGAACGCGCGGGCGTGCCGATCCGCACGGACCAGGGCTATGCGGACGAGCTTCCGTACGCCGACGCCTCGTTCGACCGCGTTCTCTCCTCGTTCATGTTCCACCACCTGCCACGCACGGTGAAGGAAGCGGCGCTGCGCGAGGCGCGGCGCGTGCTCAAGCCGGGCGGCCGCTTTCACATGGTGGATTTGGGCGGTCCGGGGTCCGGCGGGCGCGGGTTCATCGCGCACCTGATCCACGCCGACCGGCACCTGAAGGACAACGCCGAAGACCGCGTCCTTGCCCTGATGCGCGGCGCGGGGCTGGCGGATGCGCAGGTGCTCGCCCGCCGTCCATCGCTCCTGGGCAGCGCCGTGTACTACCAGGCGACGGTGCCCCCGGCGTGATCCCTCCAGGACGGGCTACCAGCTTCCGCGCTCGCCGATGCGGTCGATGACGCCGCCCAGGCGGGCGCTGGCGTTCTTCCAGCTCTGGCGGACGGCGGCCTCGGCGGCGGCTGCGTCGCCGGCCTCCAGCGCGCGGACGACGGCGTCGTGCTCCGCGATCGCCACGGTCAGCGCGCCCTGCAGCAGCGCGCCATAGAACCACTCGTACCGGTCTACCTGCGGACGCACCAGCGACAGGAGCCACGCGAGCCGCGGCCCGGCCAGCGGATCGGTGAAGCTGGCGTGAAAGGCTTTGCGCGTAACGAACGCGGCCTCCAGGTCCAGCGGCACCTTCCGGACGACTTGGCCGAATGCCTGGTTGGCGGTGTGCGCGCCGGCGGCGAGCGCCGTTCGGGCGGGGTCCGCGAGCGTGGGGAGCCCGCGGACCGCCGCCGCCTCCAGGTCGCCCAGCAGCCCGAACAATTCCGCGACGTCGTCGGCGCGCAGCGGGGCGACCGTAAGCTGCCGCCGGCCGCCCTCCGACCCCGCCAGCAGCCCTTCCTTCACCAGCAGCTGAAGCGCCTCGCGCACCGGCGTACGCCCCACGCCCATCCGTTCCGCCACCTCCTGCTCCACCACGCGCACGCCCGGGGCCAGCCGCCCGCGGACGATCAGGTCGCGCAGGCGATCGTACACGTGGGCGGAGCGTGCCCCGCGCGGGATGGCCGTGGTCATGCGTTCCTGGCTGCGTGTGGGATCATGATGGCAGGACGAAACTGTCGACAATCCGGCCGGGCGCAAGTGCCGGTGTTTCCGCCCGGCGCCGATGGGCGCTGACCGCGCTGAACGGCAGCGAGCGCACGCTCCCCGTTCTTGGGAACGAAAAACCCCCATGGTCACCGTCCATGGGGGTTCTTTCGTGCGGATCTTACCCGGCGCGTGTCACGGGGCCGGGGTCACCACGTTGCCGCTGACGCCCCAGTCGGAGCAGCCGCGCTCGTTGCAGGCGCGGACGTAGTAGCGATAGGTCTTTCCACCCGTCGCGGTGCCGTCCGCGAAGCTGGTGGCGTTCGCCGCGGGACTGCCGAGTTTCTGCGCCGCGGCCCAGGTGCCGTCCAGGTTCAGCATCCGGCGCGAGACGATGAACGACGTTTCGGTGCTGCTGGCGTCGGTCCACGAAACCTGCACCTGCGTGGCCGAAACCACCGTGCCCGCGACGCCGGTGGGCGCCATGGGAATGATGGGGGCCGAAACGTTGGCCGTGGACGCCCAGGTGGAGCATCCCGCGCCGTTGCAGGCGCGGACGTAGTAGCGGTACGTCTGCCCCGCGGTCACCGTGCTGTCCGCGTAGGTGGTGGCGTTCGGGCCCGGGCTGCCGACGATCTGCGACGGCCCCAGGGTGCCGTCGAACGAGTTCTGCATGCGGCGCGCGACGTTGAACGACGTTTCGCTGCTGCTGGCATCGGTCCACGTTACCCGGATGCGGGTGTTGGACACGGCCGCCGCCGCCGCGCCGGTCGGGGCCGCCGGCCGCCCGGGCGCGGGGGTGGGCATGGTGATGGGCGCGCTAGCCGCCCATGCCGAGCACCCCGCGGCGCCGCAGGAACGGATGCGGTACTGGTACGTGCTGTCGCCGGTCAGGCCGCCGGTGGAGGCGCTGGTGGCGTTCGCCCCCGGGGTGGCCACGTCATGCCAGGCTGTCCAGGTGGTCGCGCCCGTCATTGACCGGCGCGACACGGTGAAGGACGTTTCGTTCACGCTGCGGTCCGCCCAGTTCAGCAGGACCGACGTGGGCGTCTCCACGGCGGCCGTAAGGCTGGCGGGGGCGGTCGGGGGTCCGCCGAACGCGGCGGACAGGGTGACCCCCGCGTAGCTGGACGAGCCGCGAAGCATCACGTAGTACGTGCCCGGGGCGGGGAACTGGGCGGTGCACGCTTCGACGTTTCCGCCCATGGAGGGCCGGCAGTCGTATTCCGTGAGCGTGGGGGCGTTGCCCTGGCGCACGTACAGGTCCGCGTCGCCCGTGCCGCCGCTGGTCTTGATGGTCAGGCTGGTCACCCCCCTGGGGACGGTCACCGAGTAGAACGTCTCGCTGCCCGTGGGGGCCGCCAAGCCGGTGCGCGGCGTGCCGGGGGTGAGGACCGCCACGGTCGCCACGTTCACCACCACGTCCACGTAGCCGGTGGCGATGCCGGCCGCGGAGTCGTGCACCGCCAGCTTGCCCGAGTGCGTGCCCAGGGCCAGCGAGCCGCCGGAAACGGTGGCGTGCAGGATGGCGTCGTAGCCGCTGTTCAGGGTGCCCTCGGTGGGGTCTGCCTCCAGCCAGGGGCGGTCTGCGGATGCCGTCCAGTTCAGCGCGGCGTTACCGGTGTTCGTGAGCTTGATCGGACCGGAAACGGCCGAGTCCGTGACCGTGGCGGCGTACAGGGCGTCGAACTCACGGGGCCCCTGCCTGGGTTCTCCCGCGCCGCTGGCCGTGAAGAGCTGCGGGGCGCCGGTGTCCGCCGCCGCGGCCGAAGCCGCTGCCGCCGGGACCCGCAGGAACGTGAACCGCAGCACGCCGGGGTTCAGGACGATCTTCGGGGCCGGGGCCGGAACGGTGAGCGGCGAGAACAGCAGCTTGTTGGGCGAGCCCATCGGGTCAAGGACGACCCCGCTGGAAGCGGTGCTGTCGATGGCCTGGGCCACGGCCGCCGGCGCCGCCGTGGGATGGCTCTGCAGGTACAGCGCGGCCACGCCCGCTACGTGGGGTGCGGCCATCGACGTGCCGCTGATGGTGTTCGTGGCGGAGTCGCTGGTGAACCAGGCGCTCGTGATGGCGGAACCCGGCGCGAACAGGTCGACGCACGTTCCCCAGTTGGAGAAGGACGACCGCCCGTCGTTGGACGCGGTCGAGCCCACGGTGAGGGCGCCCGGGGTGCTCGCTGGAGACGCGGTGCAGGCGTCCGCGTTGCTGTTGCCGGCCGACACGGCGTACGTCACGCCCGAGGCGATGGAGGCCGTCACGGCGTCGTTCACGGGGGCGTACACGCCGCCGCCCAGCGACATGTTCGCCACCGCCGGCTTCACCGCGTTGGCGGTGACCCAGTCCACCGCGGCGATGACGGTGGAGTAGGTGGCGCCGCCCGTGCATCCGAAGACGCGCACGGCGACCACCTGCGCGCCCTTGGCAACACCGTGGGTGGTGCCGGCGATGGTGCCGGCCACGTGGGTGCCGTGGCCCCTGCAGTCCTGGCCGTTCTGGCCGTCGCCCACGAAGTCGGCGCCCACGCTGGCGCGGCCGGCGAACTGCACGTGGGTGGTGCGGATGCCGCTGTCGATCACGTACACGCGCACCCCCTCGCCGGTGGTGCCGTAGCCGTAGGTGCCGTTCAGGGGAAGCGTGCGCTGGTCGATGCGGTCCAGCCCCCAGGTGGCGTTGGGCTGCTGCGTCTGTACGGGGTAGGCCCAGGCGTCGGGGGCCACGTACTTCACCTGCGGATTGCGCCGCAGCTCTTCCACCGCTTCGGGGCTCAGGGTGGCCGCGAAGCCCTTGAGGGCCGCCGAGTAGCTGAAGTGAAGGCGGCCGCCGTGCACCCGCACCATCTCGTGCGCCACCGCGGCCGGGCTGGCCACGTCGGCGTTCAGGACCACCACGTAGCGGCCCGGGATGGCGTCGGCGCCGGCCGAAAGCAGCGGGGCCACGTCGCCGGGCGCACGTGCGGAGGTCAGCAGCTCCGTGGCTGACCGGTCGCACGCGGCGAACGCCGCGAGCGCCGCGAGGGGTGCGAGCGCGCGGAAGAACCGTGGGATTTGCATGTGCCGGGCACTCTCAGCGGGAAGGATGTCCGTGAATTCTCGCCCGTCACGCAGGGATTGTTTGCACAGCGACGGCTTGGGGGTGGCAGTACGACCGTGAATTGCCGGAGGAAGGTGTCACGGGGAGGTCCGCGCGGGAAGGAGTAGCCGACCGGAGGATCTGCACCAGCATCCCGCAGCAGGCTTGGTAGAGGATACTACGCGGGAGCGCCGCCCACAAGAGCGCAAACCGCACGCGGAGGCGCGATTGGCTGGCCGGCGCCGCGCGCGCCCTGCCAGGTCCCGCGCCCGCCGATGCGGTCGATGACGCCGCGCGCGCGGGCGCTGGCGCGCTTCTGTGCGGCGAGGTGGCCCCGGACGAAGAACCCCCATGGACACCGTCCATGGGGGTTCTTTCGTGCCGTACTACGCGGAGCGTGTCACGGGGCCGGGGTGACCACGTTGCCGCTGATGCCCCAGGCGGAGCAGCCGGCCGCGTTGCAGGCGCGGACGTAGTACCGGTAAGTCTTTCCACCCGTCGCGGTGCTGTCGGCGAAGCTGGTGGCGTTCGCCGCGGGGCTGCCAAGGTTCTGCGCCGCGGCCCAGGTGCCGTCCAGGTTCAGCATCCGGCGCGAGACGTTGAACGACGTCTCGTTGCTGCTGGCGTCGGTCCACGAAACCTGCACCTGCGTGGCCGAAACCGCCGTGCCCGCCACACCGGTGGGCGACGCTGGAAGGGTGGGGGCCGTAACGTTGGCCGTGGACGCCCAGGCGGAGCACCCCGCGCTGTTGCAGGCGCGGACGTAGTAGCGGTACGTCTGCCCCGCGGTCACCGTGCTGTCCGCGTAGGCGGTGGCGTTCGCGCCCGGGCTGCCGACGACCTGCGACGGACCCAGGGTGCCGTCGAGGTTCTGCATGCGGCGCGCGACGTTGAACGACGTTTCGTTGCTGCTGGCGTCGGTCCACGTCACCCGGATGCGGGTGCTGGCCACCGCGGTCGCCGCCGCGCCGGTCGGGGCCGCGGGCGTGGCGTTGGGCATGGTGATGGACGCGCTGGCCGCCCATGCCGAGCACCCCGCGGCGTTGCAGGAACGAATGCGGTACTGGTACGTGCTGCCGCCCGTCAGGCCGCCGTTGGTGGCGCTGGTGGCGTTCGCCGCGGGGGTGCCCACGTCCTGCCAGGCGGTCCAGGTGGTCGCGCCCGTCATCGCTCGGCGCGACAGGGTGAAGGACGTTTCGTTCACGCTGCCGTCCACCCAGTTCAGCAGGGCCGAGGTAGGCGTCTCCACGGCGGCCGTAAGGCTGGCGGGGGCGGTGGGGGGTCCGCCCAACGCGGCGGACAGGGTGACGCCCGAGTAGCTGGACCAGCCGCGAAGCATCACGTAGTACGTGCCCGGGGCGGGGAACTGGGTGGTGCACTCTTCGATGTTTCCGCCCATGAAGGGCCGGCAGTTGTATTCCGTGAGCGTGGGGGCGTTGCCCTGGCGGACGTACAGGTCGACGTCGCCCGTGCCGCCGCTTGTCTTGATGGTCAGGCTGGTCACCCCCTTCGGGACCGTCACCGAGTAGAACGTCTCGCTGCCGGAGGCGCCCGCCAGTCCGGTGAGCGGCGTGCCCGGGGTGAGGACCGCCGCGTTCGCCACGTTCACCACCACGTCCACGTAGCCGGTGGCGATGCCGGCCGCGGAGTCGTGCACCGCCAGCTTGCCCGTGTGAGTGCCCACGGCCAGCGAGCCGGCGGAGACGGTGGCGTTCAGGAGGGCGTCGTAGCCGCTGTTCAGGGTGCCCTCGGTGGGGTCTACCGCCAGCCAGGGGCGGTCTACGGACGCCGTCCAGTTCAGCGCGCCGTTTCCGGTGTTCGTGAGCTTGATCGGACCGGAAGTGGCCGAGTCCGCGACGGTGGCGGCGTACAGCGCGTCGAACTCACGGGGCGCCTGCCTGGGTTCTCCCGCGCCGCTGGCCGTGAACCGCTGCGGGGCGCCGGTGTCGGCGGGGGCCGCGGAAGCCGCCGCCGCCGGGACCCGCAGGAACGTGAACCGCAGCATGCTGGGGTTCAGGGCGATCTTCGGGGCCGGGGTCTCGACCGTGAGCGGCGAGAACAGCAGCTTGTTGGGCGAGCCCATCGGGTCGCTGATCATCCCGCTGGTGGCGCTGGCGCCGATGGCCTGGGCCACGGCCGCCGGCGAAGCCGTGGGCTGGCCCTGCAGGTACAGCGCGGCCACACCCGCCACGTGGGGGCTGGCCATCGACGTGCCGCTGATGGTGTTCGAGGCCGAGTCGGTGGTGAACCAGGCGCTCGTGATGCTGGAACCCGGCGCGAACAGGTCGACGCAGCTTCCCCAGTTGGAGAAGTAGGAGCGGAAGTCTCCGGCGTCGGTCGAGCCCACGGTGAGGGCGCCCGGGGTGCTCGCCGGAGACGCCGTGCAGGCGTCCGCGTTGCTGTTGCCGGCCGCCACGGCGTGCGTCACGCCCGAGGCGATGGAGGCCGTCACGGCGTCGTTCATGGGCGCGTACAGGCCGCCACCCAGCGACATGTTCGCCACCGCCGGCTTCACCGCGTTGGCGGTGACCCAGTCCACGGCCGCGATGATGGTGGAGAAGGGAGCGCCGCCCGTGCATCCGAAGACGCGCACGGAAACCACCTGCGCACCCTTGGCAACACCGTGGGTGGTGCCCGCGATGGTGCCGGCCACGTGGGTGCCGTGGCCGTTGCAGTCCTGGCCGTTCTGGCCGTCTCCCACGAAGTCGGCGCCCACGCTGGCGCGGCCGGCGAGCTGCACGTGCGTGGTGCGGATGCCCGTGTCGATCACGTACACGCGAACGCCGGCCCCGGTGGGGCCGTAGCTGTAGGTGCCGTTCAGCGGAAGCGTGCGCTGGTCGATGCGGTCCAGGCCCCAGGTGGCGTTGGGCTGCTGCGTCTGTACGGGGTAGGCCCAGGCGTCGGGGGCAACGTACTTCACCTGCGGGTTGCGCCGCAGCTCTTCTACCGCTTCGGGGCTCAGCGTGGCCGCGAAGCCCTTGAGGGCCGACGAGTAGCTGAAGTGGAGGCGGCCGCCGTGCGCCCGCACCATCTCGTGCGCCGCCGCGGACGGGCTGGACACATCGGTGTTCAGGACCACCACGTAGCGGCCCGGGATAGCATCGGCGCCGGCGGAAAGCAGCGGGGCCGCGTCGCCGGGCGCGCGCGCGGAGGTGAGCGGCTCCGTGGGTCGGTCGCACGCGGCGAAGGCCGCGAGCGCCACGAGGGGTGCGAGCGTGCGGAAGAACCGTGGGATGTTCATGTGCCGGCGACTCCGGGAAAGAAGGTGCGATGAATTGCCCGTCACGGCAGGGATTGTCCGGTGGGTGACGGTTCGGAGATGGCAGTACGACCGTGAATTCCCGCAGGGAGGTGGATGTTCACGGGGAACCGCGTGGGAGGGACGGCCGATGCGGATCTGCAACAGCAGCTCGCAGCAGCTTGCGACAGGATAATGCGTCGGGGCGCCGCTGACAAGACGTTCGATTGCGCGCGCCAACGCCGGGGCCAGGCTCCCGCCGACGATCAGGTCGCGCACGCGCCGTACACGTGGGCGGAGCGTGCACCGCACAAGATGGCCACGGTCATGCGGTTCCCTGGCTGCGGTATCGGAGCTCCGGCATCGATCATCACCGACGAGGGTTGCCGATGGACGTGCGCGAGGTGCAGGTGGACGGATGGGAGCGGGTGCTGGTGGCGCGTGAGGGCGCGTACCACGGCATCGTCGCGCTCCACAGCAGCGCGCTGGGAACGGCGCTGGGCGGCACGCGCCTGTGGCGGTATCCGTCAGAAGCGGAGGCGCTGCACGACGCGCTGCGGCTGTCGCGCGGAATGACGTACAAGAACGCCGTGGCGGGGCTGGACGCGGGCGGCGGCAAGTCGGTGATCCTGGCGCCGGAGCGCATCGCCGACCGCGGCGCCCTCTTCCGCGCCCATGGCCGCTGCGTGGAACTGCTGGGCGGCGCGTACATCACCGCCGAGGACGTGGGAACCACCCCGGCCGACATGGACGTGATCGCGGGCGAAACGCGCCACGTGGCGGGAACCAGCGCCGGCGTGGGAGACCCGTCGCCGTACACGGCACGCGGCGTGTTCCGGGCCATCCAGGCGGCCGTCCTTCACCGCCACGGCTCGGCGGAACTGCGTGGGATGCGGGTCGCCCTGCAGGGGTGCGGGAACGTGGGCCGCTACCTGGCGGCCGAGCTGGCGGCGGTGGGCGCGTCGCTCGTGGTGAGCGACGTGGACTCCGCTCGCGCTCACGCGGTGGCGGATCGTGTGGGCGCAGCGGTGGCGGAGCCGGACGCCATCTTCGACGTGGACGCCGACGTGTTCGCGCCGTGTGCGCTGGGCGGCATCCTCCGCGCGTCCACCATCGCCCGGCTGCGGGCGGGCGTGGTGGCGGGAGGCGCCAACAACCAGCTGCGCGACCCGGAGGAGGATGGGACGCGGCTGGCGGAGCGTGGCATCCTGTACGTTCCCGACTACGTGGCGAACGCGGGCGGGGTGATTACCGGCTTCGCGGGGCTGAACGGGCACCCGGCGGAGTGGGCGTCCCTCCGCGTGGAGGCGATCCACGACACCGTCCTGGAGGTGCTGCGGGGCGCCGAGGCGGCCGGCGTGCTTCCGCACCAGGCCGCGGACCGCGTCGCGGAAGACCGCATCGCCCAGGCACGGGCACGCTGAACGAAGGTGATCCTCGCATTGCACGGCAAGGTCCCTGCATTTCCGCCGGGGCGGGGAAGGGCGGCGGTTCGGTTATCAACGGGCGGAACGTGCTGTACGAAATCAAGAATTCGCGGGTCCTGATCACCTGCGCGGCGGTGGCCGTACTGGTGGGTTTCGCCGGAGCGCGCGTGAACGCCGGGCGCGGCGACGTGCGGGCCGGACCGCCGGGGCTGGTGGAGCGCGCCCTGATCCCGCCGCCCATCGCCCTGCCCGCAGCCAGCCTGGCCGCGGCAGACAGCCTGGTGCGCGCGCGCGTCCGGGCCGGGGCCTTTCCCGGCGCCGCGCTGGCGATTGGAAACCGTGGCGCCATCCAGCACGTCGCCGTCTACGGCCAGACGACCTGGGACGACGATGCACCGGAGGTGACGCCGCACCGCACGCGCTTCGACCTGGCCTCGCTCACCAAGGTGGTCGCCACCACGGCGGCGGTCATGGCGCTGGTGGAAGACGGGCGGCTGGACCTGGACGCGCCCGTGCGGCAGTACGTGCCCGAGTTCTCCGGCGGGGACAAGGACCGGGTCACCGTCCGCCAGCTGCTCACCCACAGCGCCGGCGTCCGCGCCGGCGCAGCCGACATCGCCGACGTGCCTCCCGCCCAGGTGCGGCGCTACCTGGTGTCCCGCCCGCTGGCGCTGGAGCCGGGGAAGGACGTGCTGTACTCCGACCTCGGCTTCGTCATCCTGTGGGAAGTGGCGGAGCGGGCGGCCGGCGAGCCCCTGCCTCGGTATCTCCAGCGCCGCGTGTGGGGGCCGCTGGGGATGACGCGCACGGCCATGGGCGTGCCCCCCGGCTGCGCCGACTGCGCGCCGACCCTTCACCTCTCCGAGGCCGACGAGCCGTACACGGGGGGATCGTTCGACGAGGTGGCGCGCCGGCTGGACGGCGTGACGGGCAACGCGGGCGCGTTCTCCACCCTGGGCGACCTGGCCATCTTCGCCGCCACAATCGCCAACGAGGGCCGGCTGGAAGACGTCCGCGTGTTCAACACCCGCACCGTCCGCGGCTTCACCCGCCCGCAGCCCGGCGTGGGAACGCGGGCCCTGGGATGGGAGGTGTACTGCCGCGAAGGCAAAGTGCCCGATCACCGCGCGTGCGAAGAGGTGTACGCGTTCGGCCACACGGGCGTCACCGGCACCTCCATCTGGATCGATCCCGTCAGCCGCACCTGGGTGGTCCTGCTGGCCAACCGCACCTACCTGCCGAAGATGGAGGTAGACATGCAGCGGTTCCGCCGCCGGGTGTACGACGCCGTCATCGCCGGGGTGCCGGCACCGTGATCGAGCGTTTGCCGGGGTGAGGCCACGTCTCTAGCTTTGATCCGTCCAGCCGCCGTTTCCCCGCCACCGTTTCGAATCCACCATGCGCGCCTCGCCGATGCCGATCCTCCGCCGCGCGCTCGTCGCCACCGCCGTGCTGGCCTCCGCGCCCGCCGCCGCGCAGGAACGACCGCTGGACGGGTTCGACGCGTACGTCCAGGGTGCCATGCGCGACTGGCACGTGCCGGGGATGGCCATCGCCATCGTCAAGGACGACTCGGTGGTGTACGCGCGCGGCTTCGGCGTGAGGACGGTGGGGGGAAACGACCGCGTGGACGAGCACACCTCGTTCGCCATCGCCTCGACCACCAAGGCGTTCACCGCCACCGCGCTGGCCATGCTGGTGGACGAGGGAAAGGTGCGCTGGGACGATCCCGTTTCCATGCACCTGCCCGGCTTCCGGCTGTACGATCCCGCGCTGACCGGCCAGCTGACCGTGCGCGACCTGCTCACCCACCGCACGGGGCTGCCGGGGAGCGACGCCATCTGGTTCGCGTCTCCCAACACCAGCGACGACATCCTGCGGCGGCTGCGCTTCGTGCGCCCGTTCGCCGCGCTCCGCACGCGGTACCAGTACAACAACGTCGGCTACATGGTGGCGGGGAGGGTGGTGCAGCAGGCGTCGGGGGTGCCGTGGAGCGAGTTCGTCCGCAGCCGCATCCTGCAGCCGCTGGGGATGGGCGAGACGCTGACGGGCTACGCCGGCCTGGCGGAGCGGCCGAACGTGGCGACTCCCCACGTGGAGGTGAACGACACGGTGATCCCCGTGCCGTACCTGGACTTCGACAACATCGGCCCTGCGGGGTCGATGAACTCGTCGGTCAGCGACATGGCGCGGTGGATCCGCTTTCAGCTGGACAGCGGCCGGGTGGCCGGGCGCCGGCTGGTGAGCGCGGCCAGCCATCGCGAGATGCTGACGCCGCAGTTCCTCATCCCCGCCGCCTCGTTCTATCCCGAGGCCACGCGGCTGTCGCGCCCCAGCTTCACCGCCTACGGGCTGGGGTGGTTCCTGCAGGACTACCGCGGGCGCAAGCTGGCCATGCACACCGGAAGCATCGACGGGATGACGGCCATCCTGGCGCTGGTGCCCGAAGAGCGGCTGGGGCTGGTGATCTACGCCAACCTGGACCACGCCGAGGTGCGGCACGCGCTGATGTACCGCATCGTCGACGAGTTCCTGGGCGGCCCGCGGCGAGACTGGAGCGCCGAGCTGCGCCCCGCGTACACGCAGGCGGCGGAGCGCGAGCGCGCCGCCGAGCGCGAGCGGAGGTCGCACCGGGCCGCCGGCACCCGCCCGTCGCTGCCGCTGCAGGCGTACGCCGGCACCTACGTGGACGCCGACAGCATCCAGTCCGCCGTGGTTCTCCGCCACGTGAATGGCGTGCTCGTGGCGGATCTGGGCGGGCGCAACACCGCGCCGCTGGAGCACTGGCACCACGACGTGTTCCTGGCCCGCTGGGCCAACCGCGCCATGGGCGAAAGCTTCCTCTCGTTCATCATCGACGAGCGGGGGCGCGTGCCCCGGATGCGGATGGGCGCCAACGAACGGGTGCGCGCACCCGACGCGCCGGCGGCCTCCGCGCCGTAGCCCCGGCATCCGCGTGTGGACCCCTGGTTGACTTGTGCGGAAAATCGATTATTTTGAGGGTCTGGTCATGGGATTGATGGAGAATCGGGAGACCCGGGGCACGTCTGCGCGGGTCTTCAATCGTTTCCTCAGAAGGGAGAAGACGTGGTCGAGATTCAGCTTGCAGAGACTGACCGCCTGGATTGGGCGCTCAAGCAGTTCCGCCGTCGGATGATTCGTTCGGGTCTGTTCAAGGACATGCGCCGCAAGCGGCACTACGAGAAGCCCAGCGAGGCGCGGAAGCTCAAGGAGAAGGCCGCCGAGCGCCGCCGTCACAAGGACCGCAAGCGCGCCGCCCGCCGGTTCGACTTCTGATCCGCAAGCAGAGAGGCCCAATCCCCCGCGGATCGGGCCTCTTGCATTTCTCCCCGCGTCATCCCTGATCGACGACTCGGTTCCGGGCGGAGCCGCGGAGAAAGAAGAGAGCCGTGGAGGTGCATCCGCCCTCCGCGGCTCGTCCGTTTCTTCGCGTCCTCCGCGTGATGCTCGTTCGACGCGGACGAAAACAGAACGAGGCCCGGGCATAGCGCCCGGGCCTCGTCCGTTGTGTTCCGGCTGATCGGCTACCAGCGGTCGTCGTCACCGCCGCCACGGCCGCGGCCACCACCACCGCCGCCGTAACCGCCGCCACGGCCGCCGCCACCACCGCCGTAGCCGCCACCGCCGCCTCCGCGGCCGCCGCCACCACCGCCGTAGCCGCCGCCACCACTGCCACCGCCGTACCCACCGCCGCCACCGCTGCGGCCACCACCGCCGCCGCCGTAGCCGCCACCGCCACGGCTGCCGCCGCTGTCACCGCCACCGCCATCGGCGGGCGCATCCAGGCGAACGACATTCTCGGCCGCGGGGCCCTTGGTGCCCTGCACGACGTCGAACTCCACGCGCTCGCCGTCGTTCAGGGTGCGGAACCCGCCGCCCTGGATGGCGCTGTGGTGGACGAAGACGTCCTTCTCCCCGTTGTCACGGGTAATGAACCCGAAGCCCTTCTCCGGGTTGAACCACTTGACTACTCCCGTCTCCCTGGCCATGTCCGTCCACGTGCTGGATGTTGATGATGGAGCGCAGCGACTTTCGCTGGCGGCAACCTAAGCCGATTTGCTCCGCGCGCCAAGGGTCTTATTTGCCGGGAGCGTGCTTCGGCGGCGAGGGCGTGCCCATGCAGGATCGGCGCCACCGCGCGGCCGGCCGTCATCTGTTTGTCCCGCAAATCCGCTCTACAACGTCGTTTGGGCCTGCTCCGGGTGTTCCGGCGGGAACCGGGCGGCATGCGGACGGTGTTTTCACGCGGCTTCGCGGGCGTGCAGCGAGGGCACCACCGCCTCCATGAACGCGTCGACCACGGCGGGGTCGAAGTGGGTGCCGCGCAGCGAGCGGATCTCGTCCAGCACGCGCGGCACCGCCCAGGCGGCGCGGTAGGGGCGGTCGCTGGTCAGCGCGTCGTACACGTCGGCCAGGGCCACGATGCGGGCGGGAAGGGGAATGTCGGTGCCGGCCAGCCCCATCGGGTAGCCGCCCCCGTCCCAGCGCTCGTGGTGCGACCGGGCGATCTGCTCGGCCAGGCGCACCACCTCCGACGAGCCCTCGGCCAAAATGCGCGCCCCGATGACGGTGTGCGACTTCATCACTTCCCACTCCTCGGGGGTCAGCCGGCCGGGCTTGAGCAGCACCGAGTCGGGAATGCCGATCTTGCCGATGTCGTGAAGGGTGGAGGCCAGCCGCAGCGCCTGCACCTGGTCTTCGGGCAGGCCCATGGCCCGCGCCAGGTCGCCGGCCAGCTCGCCCACCCGGCGGGTGTGCAGCCCGGTGTCGTCGTCGCGCAGCTCGGCGGCGCGGGCCAGCCGCTCCAGCACTTCGCCCGCGGTGCGCTCCAGGGCCTCGGTCCGTTCACGCACGCGTGCCTCCAGGGTGCGGTTCTGCTCGCGGACGGCGGTGTGCAGCAGGCGGGTCTGCAGGTGGTTGCGCACGCGCAGCATCACCTCGCCCGGGGAGTACGGCTTGTTGATGAAGTCGGCGGCGCCCTCGGCCAGCACGGCCAGCCGCGATTCGTCGGACAGGTCGCCGCTGACCACCAGGATGGGCACGTGGTCCTCGGGGGGGATCTGCGCGCGCAGCTGGCGGATGACCTCGGGCGCCTGGATGGCGCCCATGTGCAGGTCCAGCAGCACCATGTCGGGGCGGAACTCGCGGAACATCGCCTCCACGCGCGTGCCGTCCGTCGTGGTCCGCACCTCGCCGAACCCGCCCCGCGTCAGGATGCGGTTCAGCACGCGCAGGGCCGACTCGTCGTCGTCCGCCGCAAGGATGCGCGCGGAGGGGGCCGATGGTGTTATCATAGTGCGCCCGGTGGCGGCGCCCCACGCCGCCGGCAGGGACCTCACGGCTGCAGCGGGGCGCACCCGATCGCCAATTTCACATACGATGCCACGATCCATTCTCGTCATCGACGACGACCCCGGCGTTCTGAGCGTTCTCACGCGTTTCTTTCAGCGAAAGGGCTGGGAGGTGCACCAGGCCGGCAGCGGCGAAGACGGGCTCCGTCGCTGGGAATCGACCCGTCCGGACGTGGTGCTGCTGGACCTGGACCTTCCGGGCATGTCGGGCCTGCAGGTGCTGGACGTGCTGGTGTCGCGCGGCGCCGCGGTGATCATGCTCACCGGCCACGCCGAGGTGGAGACGGCGGTCGACGCCATGCAGGCCGGCGCCGAGACCTTCCTCACCAAGCCGGTGGACCTGGCGCACGTGGAGGTGGCGGCGGAGCGCGCGGCCGAGAAGCAGGAGCTGCGGCGCACCAACGAGCTGCTGTCGCGGCAGCTGGCCGGCGGCGAGACGGCGGCCTCGCTGGGCACGTCGGCGCGGATGGTGGCGCTGGCGCGGCAGGTGGAGCTGCTGGCCGGCTCGGCCGATACCACGGCGCTGCTGCTGGGCGAAAGCGGCACGGGCAAGAGCTGGGTGGCACAGATGATCCACTCGCGCAGCCCGCGGGCGCGTTCGCCGTTCGTGGAGATCAACTGCGCGGGGCTGTCGGCCACGTTCCTGGACTCCGAGCTGTTCGGCCACGAGAAGGGCGCGTTCACCGACGCGCGCGAGATGAAGCGCGGGCTGTTCGAGGTGGCGGACCGGGGCACGCTCTTCCTGGACGAGATCGGCGACCTGGCGCCGGAGCTGCAGCCCAAGCTGCTGCGCGTGCTGGAAACCCGCACCTTCCGCCGCCTGGGCGGCACCCGCGAGATGACGGTTGACGTGCGCCTGCTCGCCGCCACCAACAAGGACCTGACCGCCGAGGTGCGCACCGGCAAGTTCCGCGAAGACCTGTTCTACCGCCTGTCGGTCTTTCCGCTGACCATTCCCCCGCTGCGCGACCGCAGCCGCGAGGACGTGCTGGAGCTGATGCACCGCTTTCTCCGCGAGCTGGGCGGCCGGCATCCCTCCTCTCCCGGGCAGCTGGCGCCGCGCGCCGCCACGGCGCTGGCCGAGTACGCCTGGCCGGGGAACGTCCGCGAGCTGCGCAACGTGTTGGAGCGCGCCCTGGTGCTGGCGTCGGGCGCCGAGCGCATCGACCTGGAGCACCTTCCCGAGCCGCTCCGTGCCCGGGGCGCCCCGCGCGCCAACCGCGAAGACGCCGAGATCCTGTCCCTCGCCCAGGTGGAGCAGCGGCACATCGAGCGCGCGCTGTACCTGCTGAACGGCAACCGCACCGCCGCGGCGGAAAAGCTGGGCATCTCGCGAAGCACCCTTCACGCGAAGATCGCGCAGTACGGGCTGGAGGCGGCGGGCCGGTAAAACCACGGTAGCGACGGTAACGAACGTAGGGAAAGTCACAACGGTACCGCCCGCCGTCCCCTGGTCGTGAAGCCCCGCGCCGTTTGCGGGGCTTTCCGCGTTCATTGCCGCGGCTTCAGCCGTCCCAGGCGGGGCTCGCCCCTACCGCCGAAGTCCCTCAGTCGCCCAGCACGCGGAAGAGCGCCGCCACGGCCGCCGGGTGAAAGCGGTCTTCGGCTCCATCCCGCAGCAGGGGCTCCCAGTAGCCGCGCGACATCGCCGGGCGGTAGGCGCGCGCGTGGTTCATGGCATCCCACACGTCCACCACCCGCAGGATGCCGATCAGCAGGTACTCCGGCGCGTCGGGCGGCACGTGCGTGGCCAGGTCGGCGTGGTCGGTGCCCAGGTGCTCGATGACCGCGGCCAGCGGCTGCAGCGACGGCACCCCGCGCACGATCTCGGCGCCCACCTTGAAGTGCCCGCGAATGCGCTCCAGCTCGCCCGCGTCCAGCGGCTCCGTCTTGTGAAGCAGCTCCACCGGCACCGAGATCTTGCCCAGCTCGTGGAGCTGCGCGGCCGTGGAAAGCAGGTGGGTGCGCTCGTCGTTCAGGTTCAGCACCAGCGCGATCTTGCGGCACATGTCGCCCACGCGCTCGCAGTGGCCGTGCATGTACACGTCGCGCGCGCCGATCGTGCGCGCCAGCGCCTGCACCATCTCGCCGCGGGCGTCTTCCACCTCGCGCTTCAGCCGGTCCATCGACCGCCACATCTCTGCCCGCAGGGCGCGGAAGTCCTGCTCCACCCGGCGCAGGGCGTCTTCCAGCTGCGTGCTCACCCGGGCCGTGTCGAAGGGGCGGGGAAGCACGGCGAAGCGGTCGTTGACGGCCCGCCCCGGCCCGCTGAACGGCGCGCCCGGCTCGGTGACCACCAGGTGGCATCCCGCCCCGTTCAGCTCGCGGAAGCGGCGCACGTAGGCGATGTGGTCGTACGAGCGCTCGCAGCCCAGGTCGCTGATCATCACGTCGGGGACCAGCCCGTCTTCGAGCACGTGGAGCGCTTCCTGGCCGTCGGGCACCACGCTGGCCAGGTGCTGGCCGGCCCGGATGATGGGCTCGAGCTCGGCGATCACGTCGCGGCGGTCGCTGACGATGAGAATGCGTCCGGTGAACATCATGGCGGTTTCCTGGGCGAGACGTGGAGGGAAGTTCGATGAAGGCGGGCGATGGATGGGCCTACAGCAGGGCGCCGGCGTACGCGGCCACCATGCAGGTGGTGAGCGCCGTGGCGGCCTGCATGGCCAGGCGAAGCGAGCGGGCGAAGCGGGCGCGGGCCTCGAGGCGTTCGTAGCGGGTCATGGGAAGGTCTCCGTTCGGGGGGTTCGGTCCGCGGGTCCCCTGTCGGACCCTCGCGGCGGCTGGCCCTGGACAAGGCGAATGGCGTTCCGCGATGGCGGTTCGCCCTATGTTGTTTGTCGGGATGGAGTTATGGAATTCCCGGGAGGGTCGCGGAAGGGGCGGGGATCGTGCGGATTCCGGACGGGGCGGGGGAGGCGGGAGGGGGAAGTTCCGCGTCGTTGCTGGAGATTCTGGGAAAGTGTGCGGATTTCGTACGGGCGGGGCGCCGCGTGTTCGATGCGGACCGGGGAGGTCCGCGCGGGGGCCGGGGCCCCCGATGGGTCAGTGCGCGCCGATCAGCGCCTGGACGGCGCCGGCGAGCTGCTCGAAGGTGAAGGGCTTTTGCAGGAAGGCGGTGCCGTGGCCGGCGATGCCATAGCGCACCACCTCGTTCTCGGGGTGCCCGGAGATGCACAGGATGGGAACGCCGGGCCGCAGGTCGCGCAGGTGGTGCGACGCCTGGTTGCCCGTCATCCCGGGCATCAGCACGTCCACGACCATCAGGTCTATGGGCCCCTCGTGGCTCGCGGCCACGTCCAGGGCCTCGGGTCCCGTCGCGGCCTCCAGCACGTGGTAGCCGGAGCGCTCCAGCATGCGGCGCGAGATGCGCCGGACGCCGTCGTCGTCGTCCACCACCAGGATGGTGGCGCGCGGCTCGCGGGCGGTTTCCGTGGATTCGGTCACGTCGTCTCGGGGCAAGGCGGCCTGCAGGTGTCCGCTCCCCTCGCGTGCGATGCGCAAGGACGAACGGCCGGGACAGGCCTGAATCTATCCCCCACCCGTGGGTGAGCGCCACTTTGGCGTCTTTTGCCGGGGAATGAAGTCGGCTTGTATGCGGGGGAATGGGCGTGCGCCGCTGGACCCCCGCGATGCCATGATCGCGGGGCGGCGGTGTCCGCGGCCGGGCGGGTGCCCGGCCCGGGGCTTCACCAGCCCAGCGCGGCCGAGACCTGGCTGGCCAGCTCCATCGGGTCGAACGGCTTCGAGAGCACGCCGGCCACGTCCAGCTCCGAGAAGCCGCGGCGGTCGCACGAGCGCACCTTGGCAGTCAGCAGCAGCACGGGGATGCCCGCCGTGGAGGGATCGGTCCGCAGCGCCCTGACGGTGTTGGGGCCATCCATCCCCGGCATCATCACGTCCAGCAGGATGGCATCCGGCCGCCACTGGCGCGCCATGGCCACGCCCTCCAGCCCGTCCTGCGCGGTGTGCACCTCCCACCCCGCCGTCATTTCGAGCGTGACCTGCGCGACCTCGCGGATGTCGTCCTCGTCGTCGACGAGCAGAATCGTGCGGTTCATCGTGTTCCTTTCCCGGCGCACGGCTGCGCGCCTTCCCAGGTTGGCGGCCCGTGTGGGGCCGCGAGTCTCACCGTCCGTGATCCGTCCGCCCGGGCCGCTGCCCGAAATCCGTACGAATCCGTGTAACTGCCGCTCCCGCAACCTCCTGCATTCCTCCTCCCGCGCCGTCTCGTCCGGATTCCGGACGATTTCCTCCGTTTGCGGGAGCCGGCTGCCTGCGGGCCAAGTCGTGCGTTTGCAACAAGATGCGAGAAACGGGGTGGAGGGTGAGCCCTCGGGTGTTAGGCAGCGTCCGCGCCATGCCGCGGCGCGCGGGACAGGGAAGGCCACACGGGGGTTCGTGAGGCGAACGGGCGGGCGAGGAACCGGGACGGCGGATGGAGTGCGTCTGCCGGCGCGCGTAGCGCAAGGACGTCAAAGGCGCGACCCGCAGAAATTGCAAACGGCTCTCCTCCAACGCTTTAGCATCCGGCGGGGAGTTGACGTACGTTCGTTCGGCGGGTATATTGAGTGACGCCCACCGACGGTCCCGTCGCGCCGGGCGTTCCACCCTTCCCCGAAAAAGGCACCCCGGCTGCGAGGCCGGTCCGCAAAGCCAAGGGGTCTCTCGCAGACAGCCCGGCCGCCGAGGACCAGGACCTGTTCTCCCACGGGTTCTTCCCTCAATTTCCTTTCGTGGAGCTCGCCTGATGAAGCGTTTCACCCCGGTTTCGTCCCTTGCCTGTGCCCTTGCCGGCACCCTGGCGCTCGCTGCCTGTTCCGACGAGGCTTCGGCCCCCCTGGCCCCCACCATGGCCGGAACCAGCCTGTCCGTAGAAGCGGGTTCCTCTTCGTCGCTGGTGCTGTTCAAGGGCAACGGTGTTCCCGCTGGTTTCGCCGAGCGTGTGCAGGGCCTCGGGGGAACCGTCACCTACGCGCATGCCGGCGTGGGCTTCGCGATGGTCGAGGGGCTTTCCGACGCCGGCGCGGCCGAGATCCGCGCCATGAGCAGCGTGGCCGGCGTGACCGCCGACACCGAGTTCACGCTTCACCAGCCGCAGGACGCCGCGAGCATGGAGTTCGACGGCTCGGCGGCCGACGAGATCCAGAGCCAGGCCAATCCCGCCACCGCCTCGCGCTACGTGTGGCAGTGGAACATGCGCTCCATCGGCGCCAACAAGGCGTGGGCCGCCGGCAAGCTGGGCTCCTCGAACGTCACGGTGGCCATCCTGGACACCGGCATCGACTACGACGCGCCGGACCTGAACGGGCTGGTGGACCTGTCGCGCTCGCGTTCGTTCGTGCCGGGTGACAACACCATCACCTCCACGTACTTCCCGTCGCGCAACCAGATCTCCGACTACAACGGCCACGGAACGAACGTCGCCACGCAGGTGAGCAGCAAGGCCATCGCGCTGGCCGGCGTCACCTCGCGCACCACGCTGATCGGCGTGAAGGTGCTGGGCGCCAAGGGAAGCGGCTCGCTGGGCGGCATCATCTCGGGCATCACCTGGGCGGCCGACCAGGGCGCGCACGTCGCCAACATGAGCCTGGGCGGCGTCTTCGCGAAGCCGGGCAACGGGCAGGCGGTGGCGCTGATCCAGCGCACCATGAACTACGCCAAGCAGAAGGGCATGCTGGTCGTCGTCGCCGCCGGCAACGAGAGGGCCGACCTGGACCACGACGGCAACCTGTTCAAGACCTACTGCGGCACCGTGCACGTGATCTGCGTCTCGGCGGTGGGTCCCGAGTCCGCCGGCGCCTACGTCGACCAGCCGTCGGCCTTCACCAACTTCGGCCGCTCGTCCATCAACGTGGCGGCGCCGGGCGGCAACTACCGCGCTGACTTCGCGGCGTCGCCGTGGCCCTGGGGCAACGACATCGCTTCGTGGGTGTGGTCGTACTGCAGCAAGACCAAGCTGGTGCTGTCGGCGACGGGCGGCGTGCTGGGCTACGCGGGCTGCCAGGCCGGCAACCGCCTGACGGGCCAGGTGGGCACGAGCCAGGCTGCGCCGCACGTGGCCGGCCTCGCCGCCCTGCTGATGGCGGAGCACGGCACCGGCAACCCGGTGCGCATCAAGCAGATCATCGAGGCGTCCTCGGCGGACCTGGGCCAGTCGGGCACCGACCCGTACTATGGCCGCGGCCGCATCGACGTGGGCGCCGCGCTGGGGCTGTAGTCGCCCGGCAGCACGCTCGACACCGAAAGCCGGGGCACGGAGATTCGTCTCCGTGCCCCGGCTTCGGTTCGTAGCCTGACAAAAGCCCGCAGGGCGGCACCGTTGCCGCCTGCGGGCTTTCGATATCCAACCCAGGTTCCAGTTACGTCAGGACGGGCAATCGAAACAGTCCCGCGGAACGGAGTGATAAAGGTGGCGCGCGGCGCGCGCGGGCGATCTGCGCGGCACTCACGGGTCGACCCCGGTGGTCGTCGCGGCGGGCGGGGCCGGCGGGGCCGGCAGGCGCATGGAGAACCCGACCGTGGTGCCGCCGGGCTCGCGCACGTACAGCTCGGCGGTGCCGTAGAACGTCTCGTGGCGCGCCTTCACCACCGGGGCGCCGGCCAGCGCGGCCTCGATCGCGTCAAGGTCGTCCACCTCGATGAAGAGTGCCGCGGCGTGTCCGGCGAGGTCGCGCGCTCGCTCGGGGCGCGTGGCCTCGGGCTCGGCTGCGAGCACGCTCGCGCGCGACTGGTACATGATCTCGACGGCGTCGCGCTCGGCGCTCGCGAACACGAGCCGGCCGTCCTCGCCCGGGACTGCGTTCGCCTGGCGGAAGCCGAGGCGCTCGGTCCAGAACGCGAGGCACGGCTCGACGGCGTCGACGACGAGCACCGGCGAGAGCTTGCCGAAGTGAGCGCGGGGGCCGGTCGGGGCGGGCGAGCTGTCCCACGCGGCCAGCAGGGCGGGGGCGCTCACGGCCGTTACGGCCATGGCGGTGGCCTTGCCCAGGAACTCGCGGCGGTTGGTCTGCGGACCCGCGTCCGCGGAGAGAAGGGGCTGCATGGGCGGTGTAGTGAGAGGTGAAGAGAGAAGCGGGTGGGCGCAGCCGAACGCGGCGCTGGGGACGTCCTCCCGGCATCATCTAGTCTAAACTAGACTACCCCCGGCGTCAACTCGGCGCGGCCCGTCGATCTTGACGCGCGGTGCGGCGCGGCGTACTCTCCCCGGCCATGCCCCGCCCCGCAGCCGAGCGCCACGAGCGCCTCACCGCCGCCGACCTCGTCGTCCTGGGCCTGCTCCTCGAGCGGCCGATGCACGGCTACGAGGTGAACCAGGAGCTCGCACTGCGCGAGGTCGGCGACTGGGCCGGCGTTTCGCGCCCGCAGGTCTACTACTCGCTCCGCAAGCTCGCCGACGCCGGGCACATTGGGCCGGCCCCCGGCCGCGCCGCCGGCGCCGAGCGCGGGTCCACCGAACGGGGATCCGGCGGGGGCGGGCCGGAACGCCGCGTCTTCCGGGTGACCGCGGCGGGGCGGCGGGCGTACGCGGCCGCGCTTGCGCGGCCCGAGTGGGCGACCCAGCGTCCGCCACCGCCCTTCCTCACCTGGCTCGTGCTCGCGACACAGGGCGACCCGGCGGTACGGGCGCTCCAGCTCGCTCGGCGGCGGGCCTTCCTCGAGGCCGAGGCGGCACGGGAGCGGGCGACTCTCGCGGCGATCCGGGCCGATACGGGGCCGACGGTCGCGGTCGCCGAGCTCATCGTGAGCTTCACCATCCGCCAGTTCGAGGCGGAACTGGCCTGGCTCGGCGAGGTCGCCGCGGCGCTCCACTGGGGGCACCAGGAACCCGATTGACGAAACACCCTGTGAGACAACGTGAATGCCCCGCATGGCTTGCCGTGGGGGGCATTCTCTTTGGTGCCTGCGAGCGGCCACCTGGTGCCGAGCTATCGCAGGGGCAAAGGCTCCTGCGGCTGCGCGCGCCGCACCTCGTCACGGGCCACGAGCCGGGAGATCGCCCCAGCAGCCGGGCCGCCTCGGCGGCCGAGCGCTCGCCTGTGCGCCCTCTGCAGGAGCGCATCCAAGCCCCCGGCGCGGTAGAGCGCCAGGTAGCGCGAAATCGTGGCGCGGTGCCTTGGCTGCGGACCGCACCCGAGGTCGCGTAGGCCACGGCCGCTCCCTCCAAGGTCCCCGAAGGTTACGGGCCGGAGTGCGCCCGCGCCGCGAGCGCGCGTTTGCGCTCGGCGGTGTAGTGCCACCACGGACGTGCGGGCGCGCCCTCCATGAAGCGCACCGCCGAGAGGAACACGTCGAGCACGCACGGGTCGTGGCGTACGCCGGTCGCGGCGCATAGCGCGTCGTAGAGCGCGTACGGGTCACGCCCGGCGAGGTCGCCGGGGTGTGACACTCCGATGCCGCGCAGGTCCCCGGCGATGGACGGCCCGACGTTCGGCAGGTCCTCGAGCCGCGCGACCGTCTCGCGCGTGATCGAAGGTGGCGCGCGGCGCGCGCGGGCGATCTGCGCGGCACTCACGGGTCGACCCCGGCGGTCGTCGCGGCGGCCGG
This sequence comes from Longimicrobium sp., assembly GCF_036388275.1. NCBI lineage: Bacteria > Pseudomonadati > Gemmatimonadota > Longimicrobiia > Longimicrobiales > Longimicrobiaceae > Longimicrobium > Longimicrobium sp. Next base: position 23,465 of record NZ_DASVSF010000053.1, on the reverse strand, counting down.
CGCCGGCGGGGCCGGCAGGCGCATGGAGAACCCGACCGTGGTGCCGCCGGGCTCGCGCACGTACAGCTCGGCGGTGCCGTAGAACGTCTCGTGGCGCGCCTTCACCACCGGGGCGCCGGCCAGCGCGGCCTCGACCGCGTCAAGGTCGTCCACCTCGATGAAGAGCGCCGCGGCGTGTCCGGCGAGGTCGCGCGCTCGCTCGGGGCGCGTGGCCTCGGGCTCGGCTGCGAGCACGCTCGCGTGCGACTGGTACATGATCTCGACGGCGTCGCGCTCGGCGCTCGCGAACACGAGCCGGCCGTCCTCGCCCGGAACTGCGTTCGCCTGGCGGAAGCCGAGGCGCTCGGTCCAGAACGCGAGGCAGGGCTCGACGGCGTCGACGACGAGCACCGGCGAGAGCTTGCCGAAGTGAGCGCGCGGGCCGGTCGGGGCGGGCGAGTCCGCGGAGAGAAGGGGCTGCATGGGCGGTGTAGTGAGGGGTGAAGAGAGAAGCGGGTGGGCGCAGCCGAACGCGGCGTTGGGACGTCCTCCCGGCATGGTCTAATCTAAACTAGACTACGCCCGGCGTCAACTCGGCGCGGCCCGTCGATCTTGACGCGCGATGCACTCTACCCGGCCATGCCCCGCCGCGCAGCCGAGCGCCACGAGCGCCTCACCGCCGCCGACCTGGTCGTCTTGGGCCTGCTCCTCGAGATGACATCGTGCGCTTTGGTTGTGGCGGGTTTGCCCCCGTCCCGCCGCTAGAAAGATCGGTTGACCGAAACGGCGGATCGGCTTACCTTTTTAGCCGTTCGCCCTCGTAGCTCATCCGGATAGAGCGCAGGATTCCTAATCCTGAGGTAGTGGGTTCAAGTCCCGCCGGGGGCACTGAAGAGAGGGTCGCACCGCAGCCGCGGTGCGACCCTCGTTCTTTATGCGTGATGGTTTGCTTGCACGTTCGCGCACGCCCTGCCAAAAACGTTCGCAGACGTCCAGCGGGACGGCTCTGCACTGCGCAGCCGCAGGTGCCGCGTTCATCATCCGCGTGGTTCGTTCCACTCCAGGGCCTGGAGCGCGGCGCCGGCCGGCGTGAGGCGGTACACGTGGACTGCGTTCACGACCTGATGCTCTGCGAAGCCGTTGCGGACGAGCCACTGCATGTCGTCCGTGACGAAATAGAACTCCGCCGCGCCACTCTCCTTGGCTGCTTTCTCCCATGCCCGGCTGATCTCGCGGGCGGAGCACCACCCCGTCTCACCCAACACCCACTCCCGCGGGCGTATGTGAGTTTCCCCAGCCGCGTCTCGCAGTCCGGAGATGGCCGCTACGACGCCGTCCCGCAGATAGACTCGGGTCTCCCGGCCTGCAAAGGGCGGAGTGACGACCGCTGGGGCGATGCCCGCCGTTGCGGCAACCCGGTCCGCGCCCTTCTGCGTGATCCGGTAGATGAACACGGAACGGGTACCTCCTGGCGGGCGAACGTCGAGCTGGCGCACGAGGCCCCTTTTCGCGAGGGCGCGGAGCTCATCCGATGTTCCCCACTGTCTGGTGTCGGCTTCTACGTAGCTCGCCGTTGCCCAGCCACGGGTGGCGAGCGCATGGATACCAGCCTCCCGCGCGATCAGGTGGAGCAGGTACGTCAGAATCGGTGCAGCCGCTAGCGAAAGTGAGCTTTTCATGCTCCCAGCGTACCCGTCCAAGCGCCACCTGAAAAAGTGCCACTTAATGACGGACAGCAGCTGGATTGACTCTGTGGCGAAAAACGTGTGGCAAGGGTATTTTCACGCGAGTCGGCCCAGGCTGGGTGCCTGGGCCGATGCTACCCGACTTCCTCGACGGAGCCTCCCATGAAATTGCGCGCGTCCCTCGTAGCCGCTGCGCTACTTCTCTGCGCAGCGTGCAACTCGAGCCCGACTTCAAGTGCTGCTGGCGCCGGTCCTTCGGGGAGCGGAGGACTGGTTCTCGGGTCAGGCAATCGGGGGCAGGACTCCACCACAACGACACAGTCCATGCCCCAGGACAGCTCTGCTACAGCGGCGGACGATGGGGGCTTGGTGCTGGGTTCGGGGAACTAGTCGTCCTGGGCCCCGCGGGAGCGGCGGGGCCGCCACGTCGGTCCCCGCCAGCGAGCCAGCCGAAGCTGCAGCTCCGCTGCCAAGGTTCGCAGGTACCGCCCTGCGGGGTCATCTTCTGGGCAGGTCTCCACCCCCTCAATACGATGTTCGGTTTCAGCGGCGAGTTGTGTGGCGAGCTGAAGGACCACGGGGTCGTCGTTCTCACGTGCCGCTCTGATCGCTTCATCCGCCAGATCTGCGGCTACGTCCCAAAGCTCGAGCAGTCTAGCCCCCTCGCCCGCGCTATAGATCGCGCCCGCCCACGTTGATCGCTGGGCAAAGGCCATCGCACGGATTTCGCTCAGGGCAGATCGGAAAACCTCTTGATTCCCTGCGCCGCCGGCTGCTCGAGCCAGCGAGCCGAGGACCACCAGTCGCTCGACCGGCCTCTGAATGTGCTTCAGCACAGCTGGCAGGATGGACGTTGCGGCTGAGTACAGGCCCCGGTTGATCAGCAGGAAGGCGACGTCATGCGCAAACGCGGGGAATCGCTTGTGGTGCACGGGATAGACACTCAGGGCACGGTAGGCAAAGAATACCGCGCGGGTGATGTCGCCGTGGATCGTTGCCACGCCCAGAGCGTCCTGGTACGCCTCCGCCGCCTTGCCGCGCAAACCCCCGCGCTTGGCGGCGTTGCCCGCACGGCGAATCAGGGCCATCGCGGGATAGTGCTCACCCCCGTCCCTCAGCACCGCCGCGAGGCCTAGATATCCGCTGGCGTACTGCTTCTTGTTCTGTGACCGCCGCGCCAAGCCGATCCCCCGGGAATACCAGACCTCAGCCCGCGGGCGATCTCCTGCCCTGCGGCACACACGGCCGGCATCGTTTGCGAGTCGCGGATCCTCCGGATCTACCATCGCGGCCGCCTCGGCAAACTGCATTGCAGTTTCGTATGCGCTACGCTGCTCTGCCCACCCCGCTACTTTTCTGCACGCCGCGATCACTTCCTTCTCGGTGGGTGGATCCACTGAGCCGTGGAAGCGGGCGAAGACATCCAGCAGGCGCGCGAGATCGGGTTCGGTACGCTCGATGGATGCGCGCCGATCCGCGATGGAGTCGTCACGTCCGCTGAACAACGCCTCACGGTTCTCTATGGAGTGGGCCCATAGCCGGACCCTTGCCACGGCCCTCCACAACTCTACGGCGAGGATGTCGTCGTCGATTTCCACGACAACGGAGAGTTCCCCCAGAACCCAGTTCGGGGCAGTCCAGATGCAGCCGCGCTCGTTCTCTGCCGCGCGATCGACGCCCATATCGGGAAAGCCTCAAAGGGGTACTCTCGATGTGACACCTTAACACAACGTCCAGATACACGCTACCTGAAGGCGACATCCCATGAGCGGATGGGATTGCGTTCCCGCGATGTATCCCCCCGCCGGATTGAGCGCCCGGCGGCGGAGCCCTCCGGATCAGTTCCCGCTCCCCAGGAGGTTGAGCCCGCGATGAAATCTGCGCGCCGCGTCCTCCGGATCTCGTTCCTCAGCAGGCTGTGGATCGACGAACGGCCCGCCTGTCCTCGAGCCAGGTGCGGGTTTTCTCTGGCGCACTGGCTTTGCCGCTGCCGGTGCCTCCGGCTTCGGGGTGCTGCTCATGGGTACCTCCAGATGCCGCCATGTGAGTTCATGCCGGACCCCCGGCGCACGCTCACGGTGGCGCATCTGTAGGCGCCCCAATAGTGTGATTTTGTGGCACTTCCCGGATAGTGCGACTTTGAGGCGGATTGCGTGTTGGCAGCTCATCCGCGACCGATCACCATCGTCGTGCCGCTTGAGGTGCTGGTTCTGCCGCCCGCCGCTGCCGGTGGTCGTAAGTTTGCATGGCAGTTTACATTGCGGGCACCCACCATCGGCACTGGACGGACACGCTGTCGGACCTGCTGGACCTTTCCGAGCTCTTCGGCGACTTTCGCGACGAGGGCCGCGCCCAGCTGGCGCGGCTCGATGCCGTGCTGGCGGGGCTGGATGCCGGACAGGCGCCCGACGAGGCCCAGCGCGCCGAGCTGCTGCGCGCGCTGCACACCATCAAGGGCAATGCCGCCATGCTGGGGCTGCGGCCCCTGCAGGAGCTGGTGCACGGCGTGGAAGACGCGTTCAAGCACGCTCCCGCGCCCGCCGTGCTGCCGCTGGAGACGCTGCAGCGCGCCGCCGCCGCCCTTCACCGCGCGCTGGAGGCCGCGGGCGGGGCGGAGCAGGAGCAGGCCTTTGCGCCCTTGGCCCCCCTGCGCGCGGAGCTCGCCGACGCGCTCGCCGCCCCCGCGCCGTCCGCCGAGGCCGCGGATGACGCGGAGACCCTGGATGACGCATCCGCCGCGGTTCCATCCGCCGCCGGCGGTGCGCGAGCGGAAGCCCCGACATCCACGGAAGCCGCGCCGCTTCCATCCATCCCGCCGCGCGTTCCCCTCCCGGCCGACAGCGCCGTGTCGCCGGCCGTGGCGCCCGCACCTGCCGCGCGGACGCCATCGCCCGGGGACGCGCCGGCGCCGGAGCGCCGGAGCGACGCGGGGGCACGGGAAGAATCGCTGCGCATTCCGTTTGCCCGGCTGGACCCGCTGCTGGGCCAGGTAGACGACCTGGTGCGCGCCGTGGAGGGGCTGCGCGCGTGGATGGCGGAGAACGCGCAGGCGCTGCAGGCCGCGAGACTGCGCCGCGGCGCCGCCGAGCGGCTGGAGGAGCTGGAGGCGTCGGCCTCGGCCGTGCGCCGCGGCGCCACGTCGCTCCGGCTGGTGGCCGTGGAGCGCGTGTTCTCGCGCTTTCCCCCGCTGGCCGCCGAGCTTGCTCGCGAGCGCGGCAAGCGCGTGCGCGTGGAGCTGCACGGCGAGGGGACGGAGCTGGACAAGGCCACCTCCGACGCGCTGCTGGACCCGCTCCTGCACCTGGTGCGCAACGCCGTCGACCACGGCGTGGAGCCGCCGGACGAACGCCGCGCGGCCGGCAAGCCCGAAACGGCGACCGTCCGCCTCTCCGCCGCGCAGGAGGGCGACCGCGTGCGCATCGAGGTAGAAGACGACGGGCGCGGGCTGGACCGCGCCGCCATCGAGCGCCGCGCCCGCCAGCTGGGCCTGGTGGCGGAGGGCGAGGCGCTGGACGAGGAGGAGATCGACGACCTGCTCTTTCGTCCCGGTTTCAGCACGCGGACCGTGGCGGACGAGGTTTCGGGGCGCGGCGTGGGGCTGGACGTGGTGCGCGAGGCCGTGTCGCGGCTGCGCGGCCAAGTGCGGGTGGAGGACGGCGACGAGGGAGGCACCCGCTTCGTCCTGCTCGTTCCGCTGACGGTGGCGCTGGTGCCCGTCCTCTTCTTTCAGGCCGCGGGGGAAACCTTCGCCATCCCGGCGCTGGACGTGGAAGAAACCCTCCGCGCCGGCGCGCCCGGCCGCACGGGCCCGGCGGAAACCGTCGCCGTGCACGACGAGGCCGTGCCGCTGGTGCGCCTGGACCGCGTGTTCGGCTGGGCGCCGGCGCCGGACCCGCGCTTCGTTTTGGTGCTGCGGCGCGGGGCGCGGGCGGCGGCGCTGGGCGCCGACCGGCTGCTGGCGCAGGACGCCGCCGCCGTGCGCGCGCTCCCGTCGGCGCTGGGCGGCCCGCGCGGCGTGTCGGGCGCGGTGGTGGACGCGCGCGGACGGGTGGTGCTGCTGCTGGATCCGGGGGAGATGCTGGAGATGAACGTAGACCTGTACCGGGGAGGCACGGGTGGGGGATGAACGGCGACGCCGGCTGCTGGTGGTGGAAGACAGCCCCATGATGGTGCGCATGTACCGCATGGTCCTGGGCCCGCACTACGAGCTGGCCTTTGCCGCCGACGGGGCCGAGGGGCTGGACGCCGCCGCGCGCGACCCGGAGGTGCACGGCATGGTGGTGGACATCAACATGCCGGGAATGGACGGCCTGGAGTTCATCCGCCGGCTGCGGGGGGAGCTGGGGATGACGTCCGTCCCCGTCCTCGTCTGCTCCACCGAGGCGTCCGAGGCGGACCAGGCGGCGGCGCGGCAGGCGGGGGCAAACGGGTTCCTTCCCAAGCCCTGGCAGCCCGCCCAGCTGCTGGCCGCGCTCGCCGCGCGGCTGGACGGAGCGGCGTGAGCACGCTGTCGGTGAGCGTGGGGGGCGCGGAGTTCGGCATTCCCGCCGAGCGGGTGCGCGAGGTGCTGCGCCCCCCGCCGGTCACCCGGGTGCCGTTCGCGCTGAATGGCGTGCGTGGCATTTCACAGGTGCGCGGGACGGTGCTGGCCGTCGTGGACCTTGGCGAGCGGCTGGGGCTGGCGCCGGTGGGGGCGGCGGGACGGCTGGTGGTGGTGTGGGGGGGCGGACGGGAGGCGGTGGGGCTGCTGGTGGACCGCGTGGTGGGACTGCTGGACGAGGACGGGGACGAAGAGGCGGCCCCGGATGAAGCAACGGCGGCGCTGCCGCCCGGATGGCTGGCCGGCATCGCCGTGCCGGGGTCCGGGCGCCGCGTGGCGCTGCTGCACCTGGAACGTGTCCTGGGCGAAGAGGCGAGATGAGCGTGTCGGAATGGTTCGGCGACATGCGGGTGCGCAACAAGATCCTGCTGGGCTTCGTGCCCGTGCTGGCGCTGATGGGGGTCATCGCCTTCACCGTGGCCGTGCAGGGGCGGCGGCTCACCCGGCTGGATGCCGAGTCGCGGCGGGTGGAGGACGTGCAGCGCGCGGCGGTGCAGCTGGAGGTGGCGCTGGCGGACCGCACCCTGGCGTATCGCGACTTCCTGCTCAGCGGGCAGGACACGGCGCTCACCATGTACGCCGAGGCCGACCGGCGCGTGGAGTTTTTCCACGCCGATGCCAAGCGGCTGGTGAGCGACCCCGTGCAGGAGGCCCGCCTGGACAGCGTCGTCACCTTTGCCGGCGACTGGGTGAGCACCGTCGCCACGCCCGGGATCGCGCTGCGCCGGGCCACGCTGCAGGCCGGCGGGCCGCCGCTGGACTCCGTCGCCCGTTTCGTCCAGTCCGGTGCGGGGCGGCGGGGGGCCAACCGCGCCCGCGACGTGCTGTCCCGTTTCCACGAGCAGGAGACCAAGCTGTCCATGGCGCGCCGCAACGACGTGCGCGCCGCCACCGACCGCGCGCGCGACACCGCCGTCTGGCTCACCGTGCTGGCGCTCGCCGTTGCGGTGGGCACCGCGTGGTTCCTGGCCACCCGCATCGGCAAGCCGCTGCAGGAGGCCGTGCGCTTTGCCGGCGGCGTGGCGGAGGGCGACCTGACCGGGCAGGCGAAGGCGGGGAGCCGCGACGAGCTGGGGCAGCTCACCGACACCCTGAACCGCATGTCGCGCGACCTGCGGGGCGCCGTGGGGGGCGTGAACACCGCCGCGGTGCAGACCGCCGCCGCGGCCGAGCAGATCTCGGCCACCTCGCAGCGCATGGCCGCCACGGTCGACGAGCAGGTGGCCGCCACGGAGGAGACCTCCACCTCCATGGAGGAGATCGCCGCGCAGATCACCCGCGTGGCCTCCATTGCGGAGTCGCTCGCGGCGTCGGTGGAGCAGACCAGCAGCTCCATCGCCCAGATGGGGCAGTCCATCGAGCACACCGCCGGCAGCGCCGACACGCTGGGGACGGCGGTGGAGGAAACGTCCGCCACCATCGAGGAGATGGCGGCGAGCATCCAGCAGGTGGGCCGCCACGTGGACGAGACGCGCCGCATTGCCCTGGACGCCAAGTCCGCGGCCAGCACCGGCGGAGACACGGTCGAACAGACGGTCGCGGGGATGCGCCGCATTCACGACGAGGTCAACCGGCTCACGGAGCGCATGCGCGTGCTGACCGCGCAGGGCGAGTCGGTGGGGCAGATCTCGGAAACCATCGAGGACATCGCCGACCAGACCAACCTGCTCGCCCTGAACGCGGCCATCGAGGCCGCGCGCGCGGGCGAGCACGGGCGCGGCTTCGCGGTGGTGGCGCAGGAGATCCGCCGGCTCGCCGAGCGCTCGGTAGAGTCGGCGCGCGAGATCGGCCACACCATCAAGGCGGTCCGGGGCGGCGTGGATTCGGCGATGGAAAGCAGCGGCGCGCTGGGCGAGCGGACGGAGCAGGGAATCACCCTGGCCGAGGCGGCGGCCACCGCGCTGGAGCGCATCGTGGCCGCGGCGGCGCGGACCGCGGAGCTGATGCAGGAGGTGTCGCTGGCGACGGAGCAGCAGGTGCTGGCCGCGCGGCAGGCGCAGCAGGCCACGCAGCACATCCAGCACGTTTCCGAGGAGGTGCGCATCGCCACCCGCGAGCAGGCGCTGGCCAGCCGGCAGATCGTGCAGGCCACGGAGAGCATGAACCAGCAGACGCAGGAGGTCTTCGCGGCCACCGCCGAGCAGAAGCGGGGCGGGGAGATGATCCTCCGCGCCACGGAAAACATCGCGCAGGGCGCCCGCGCCGCGCAGGCCTCCGTGCGCGAGGCCCGCAGCGCGGCCGACGACGTGGCCGCGCAGGCCGCGCGCCTCACCGAGCTGGTGAGCCGCTTCCGTGTCTGACCCGGCACTGGCGGAGGAGCTGGCCGGGCTGCTGGAGGCCGGGCGGGGCGGCGAAGCGGCGGCGCGCGCCCTGGCCGGCGCCGCGGACGAGCGCACGTGGGTGCGCGACCGCGCGCTGGCCGCGCTCCCCCGGCTGCGCCACGCCCGCCTCCTGCTTCCCGCGCTGGAGGCCGCCCTGCGCGACGGGGGCGACGCAGGCCGCCGCAACGCCGCGCGCTCCATCCTGGCCGCCCTCGCCGCGCCGGGGGCGCTGGCCGGCGCACTGCGCGCGCTGGACCGCCTGGTGCGCCACGACGCGGACCCCGACGTCCGCCTGCTGGCCGCGTCTGCGCTGGGCGAATCCGCCAACCCCGCCGCGCGTGGCGGGCTGGAGGCGGCGCTGGGCGACGCGGACGCCAACGTGGCCGCCGCGGCCGCGGACGCGCTGGGCTCCCTGCGCGATCCCCGCTCGGTCGAGGCGCTGGCCGCCGTCGCGGGGGGCGGCGATCCCTGGCGCGCGCTGGCGGCCGTCTTCGCGCTGGGCCGCATCGGCGCGGCGCGGGCGCTGCCGGCGCTCGCGGCCGCTACGGCCGATCCCCTGCTCGCGGGCGCGGCGGTGGAAGCCATCGGCGAGCTGGGAGAGCCGGCGGGGCTGGATGCGCTGCGCGGCCCTGCCTTCGCGGACGACGCGGAGCTGCGCCGCGCCGCCCTGGCCGCGGCGGCGGGGCTCCTTCCCGGCGCGCCGCCCCCGCTCCCGGAGTGGCTGCGCGAAGCGGCGCGGGCGGACGCGGACGCCCTCGCCGCGCGCTTCTCCGGCGGGGCGCCGGCGGACGAGCGGGCCGCGGTGCTGCTGGGCGTGGCGGGGACGGAAGAGGCGGCGGCGCTGCTGGCGGACGCGCTGGGAGACTCCGAGCGCGGGCCGGCGGCCGCGGGCGCGCTGGGCTTGCTTCCCTCCGATGTCGCCTTGGCCGTCCTCCTTCCCCGCATCGAGGCGGCGGACGCGGGGGCGCGCGAGGAGCTGCTCGCCGCGCTTCCCCCGCTGCCCGACCGCGCCGCCGCCGCGCGCGTCGCCGCGCTGCTGGACGACGCCGACCCCGAGGTGCGCGCCACCGTGGCCGAGGCGCTGGGGCGCGCGGCGCCGGCCGCGGAAGTGCGCGCGCTGCTGGGCGAGGCGCTGGCGGAGCCCGGCCGGCGCGCCGGGGCCGCGCTCGCGCTGGGCCGTCTTCCCGGCGGCGCCTGCCAGCTGCTGGTGCCCCTGCTGAACGACCCGTCCGCGGAAACGCGGCACGCGGCGGCGGAGGGCATCGCCCGGTGCCCGGGAGACGCCGTGGCCGCCGCGGTCGCCGCCGCGCTGGCGCGGGAAACGGACCCGGCGGCCATCCGCGCGCTCGCCGCGGCGCTCGCCGTCACCGGCGGGGCCGCGGCGGTGGCACCTCTCGCCCTCCTGGCGCGCGGGACGGACGCGGGCGCGCGCTTCGCCGCGGTGCGGGCGCTGGGGCGCACGGGCGCGGCGGAAGCGCTGGAGGTGCTGCTGCAGGTGCTGGGCAGCGGGGACGACCCGGGGCTGGAGGCGGCGGCCCTGCACGCGCTGGGCGAGCTGGGCGACCCGCGCGCGGCCGAGGCCGTGGCCGCGCGGATCGACGGGGACCACCGCGACCTGCGCCGGGTGGCCGCCATCGCGCTGCGCAAGATCGCGCCGGCGGGGGCCGAGGAGCGGCTGGTGCGCGCCCTGGCCGACGCGGACTGGCGCCTGCGCCTGGCGGCCGCCCGCACGCTGGAGCGGGTGCATGCGCCCGGCGCGGAGCCCGCGCTGCGCGCCGCCGCGGAGCACGACGCCGACCCGCTCGTCCGCCGGGCCGCCGTCCGCGCCCTCGCCGCCCATACGGCCGCCGGCTGATGGCGGTTCCGTTCAGCGACGAGGAGTTCCGCCTGTGGGCGGAGTGGCTGGCCGAGGAGCTGGGCCACCGCTGGGGCCCCGAGCGGCGCGAGATCCTGCGTACCCGGCTGGAGCCGCGGCGCGCGGCGCTGGGCTTGGAGTCGTTCGACGCGCTCCTCTTCCACCTTCGCTTCCACCCCGAGCGCGAAGCGGAGCGGGGGCGGCTGGTACCGCACCTGACCAACAACGAGAGCTACTTCTGCCGCGAGCAGGGATCGCTCGACGTGATTGGCGGCGAAGTGCTGCCGGAGCTGGCGGCGCGGCTGGGCCTCGGCGGCCAGGCGCGGCTGCTGAGCGCGGCCTGCTCCACGGGGGAAGAGGCGTACACGCTCTCCATCCTGGCCCGGGAGCGCGGGCTGTTCGCCGCGCCCGGCGCGCTGCGGGTGACGGGGGTGGACGTGGATCCCAGGGCGCTGGAGCGGGCGGAGGCGGGCGTTTACAGCGGCCACGCCTTTCGCGCCACGGACGAGCCCTGGCGCGCCCGCTGGTTCGACCCGCGCGGCGAGGACGCGTGGACGGTCAAGCCCGTGGTGCGCGCGCCCGTGCGCTTCGCATCCGCAAACCTGGTCCAGGACGGCTGGTGGACGGCCCTCCGCCCCCAGCACCTGGTCCTTTGCCGCAACGTGATGATCTACTTCGACGAGGGCGCCGTGCTGCGCGCGGCGCGGGGGCTGTGGGAGGCGCTGGCCCCCGGCGGGTACCTGTTCCTGGGGCACGCCGAGAGCCTGCGCCACGTTCCCATTCCCTTCGAGCTGCACCGCCGCCCCGGCGCGCTCTTCTACCGGCGCCCCCTGGAGGCCGCGTGACGGAAGAGCCCGCGCGCGTGCTGCTGGTGGACGACAGCGCCTTCGTGCGCCGGGCCACGGAGCGCATGCTGGGCCCGCTCCCCGGCGTCACCGTGGTGGGCGGCGCGCGCGACGGCGAGGAGGCGCTGGCCCAGGTGCGCGCGCTGCGCCCCGACCTGGTGATCATGGACGTGGAGATGCCGGGGATGGACGGGATGGCCGCGCTGGAAAGCATCATGCGCGAGTGCCCCACCCCCGTCCTTCTCCTTTCCTCCCACACCCAGGCGGGGGCGGAGATCACCCTGCGCGCGCTGGAGGCCGGGGCGGTGGACTTCATGGACAAGGGCGCCGGCACGGGGATGGACATCCACGCCCTGGCGCCGCTGCTGCGCGAGAAGGTGGCCGCCGCGCTGCGCGCCCGCACCGCCCCGCGCGCCGCGCCCCCGCATCCCCCGCGCCCATCGTCGTCCAGGGCGGGCGCCACGGCTTCGGCCGCGCGGCAGGGGCGGTACGAGGTGGTGGCCATCGGCTCGTCCACGGGCGGGCCGCGGGCGCTGGCGGAGCTGGTTCCCGCGCTCCCCGCCGGCTTCGCGGCGGCCGTGGTCATCGCCCAGCACATGCCCCACGGCTTTACCGAGACGCTGGCGGAGCGCCTGGACCGGCGCAGCCCGCTGCACGTGGCGGAGGCCCGCGACGGCGACCCGGTGGTGCCGGGGACGGTGCTCATCGCCCCGGGGGGACGGCAGATGGCGGTGAAGCGCGCGGCCGACGGCACCCTCTCCATCCGCCTGTGGGACGATCCGGCGAGCCTGCACAAGCCCTGCGTGGACACGCTCTTCGACTCCGTGGCGCGGGCCGCGGGGAGCGCGGCCGTGGGCGTGGTGCTCACGGGAATGGGGAACGACGGGGCCGAGGGGCTGGCCCGCATCCGCGCCGCCGGCGGCCGCGGCCTGGTGGAGAGCGCGCGGACGGCGGTGATCGACGGGATGCCGGCGGCGGCGCGCCCATCGGCGGAGCGCGACGTGGACCTGGAAGAGATGGCCGGCGTGCTCGCCTCCATCGTAGGAGTGGGGTGATGGCGCGCGTTCTCGTGGTGGACGACCAGAAGGTTTCGCGGGCCACCGTGGCCGCCATCCTCAACGCCGCCGGGCACACGGTGGAGAGCGCCTCGTCGGGCCCGGAGGGGATCGAGCGCGCCCAGGCCGAGTGCCCCGACGTCATCGTCCTGGACGTGCAGATGCCGGGGATGGACGGCTTCGAGGTGGTGGAGCGCCTCAAGCAGGACCCGTCCACCGCCCCCATCCCCATCCTGCTCCTCACGGCGCAGGCCCCCACCGAGGAGCTGCTGGTGCGCGGGCTGGACCTGGGCGCCTACGACTTCCTGAACAAGGGGTGCAGCCGCGCCGAGCTGCTGGCGCGCGTGGGCGTGATGGCGCGCATCAAGCGCGGCTACGACGAGCTGGCGTCGGTGGCGCGGGTGTCGGGGCTGGCGCTGGAGGCGGTGGACCTGCAGGCGCTGGCCGACGGCGTGGCCGGGCAGGTGGCGCGCACCTTTCGCGCGGAGGTGGTGCTGCTCGCCATGCCCGGCGCCGTGTCGGTGCCGGAGGTGCGCGCCGGTTTCGGCATCGGCCCCGACGACCCGGGGTGGTTCGTGATGGTGGACCTGGTGCTGGAGCATCTGTCGTGCGCCCCCGGCGCGCCCGCCGTGCGGTTCACCGCCGGGGACGACGGGGAGTGGCCGTACGCCCTGGGCGCGGGGGCCGGGGTGTGCGTGGCACGCTCGTCCAACGGCCCGGCGATGCTCGCCGCCTTTCGGGCGAGCGGGGTGCCGTTCGGCGACGAGGACCTGGCGCTGCTGGGGCTGCTGGGTCGGCAGGCCACGCTGGCGCTGGACAACGCCGTGCTGCACGCGCAGACGCGGCAGCAGGCGCGCGCGCTCGAGGAGCAGGCGGCGGTGCTGGAGCAGGCCATGACGGAGCGCTCGCGCTTCTTTGCCAGCATGAGCCACGAGCTGCGCACGCCGCTCAACGCCATCCTGGGCTACGGCGAGCTGCTGCAGGAGGGGGTGTACGGCGACCTGACGCCCACCCAGGGCGGCACGCTGGAGCGGGTGGTGCGCAGCGCCCGCCACCTGCTGGAGCTGGTGAACGACGTGCTCGACATCTCCAAGATGGAGGCCGGCAAGCTGGAGATGTTCCCCGAGCCCACGGAGCTGGCGCTGCTGCTGCGCGACGTGGCCGGCACGGTGGAGCTGCAGGCGCGCAACAAGAACCTGGAGCTGGAGATCCGCCCGGGCGAGCCCGTGCACGTGGTCACCGACCCTGGGCGGGTGCGGCAGATCGTGCTGAACCTGCTCTCCAACGCGGTCAAGTTCACGGACGCGGGCTCCGTGCGGGTGACGGTGTCGTCGGCCGGCCGGTGGGCGGAGGTGCGGGTGGAGGATACGGGGCCCGGCATCAGCCCCGAGGACCACGAGCGCGTGTTCCAGGAGTTCGAGCAGACGGGCGGGAGCGCCGGCCGCGGCGGCACGGGGCTGGGGCTTCCCATCTCGCGCCGGCTGGCCGGCCTGCTGGGCGGCAGCCTCGGCATCGAGAGCACCCCCGGCCAGGGCTCCGCCTTTACCCTGCGCCTTCCCCTGGCCGCGACTCCCCCGCCGCGCCCCGGCGGCACGCGCGCGCCGTAGCGGCGTCCGGGGGTGCCGCGGGTTGCGGTGGGTGTCCCTGCCTTCAGAATGGCTCCCCACACGTCCCGCCTGTTCCCCTTCCGACACCGCCGGCCGCACTCCCGCGCAACCGATTCCGGCGAGCGGCGCCAGCCAGCGCCGCACGACCTGGCTCCCGCGACACGCGGTGAGGAACTCCGATCTTTTTCCGACGTCACGATAGATCGATCCAGCGGTTGCCACTACACATTCCGAGCGCATTCGTCACCCCGTCGAGCGGCGTTCCCGCTAGGGAACAGAGGCGGCGTACACATGCGGACGGTATGCGCAAAAACGGCGCTGCAGTTGCGTTTTGGGAACCGAGACGGGGGTTGTTGAGGGGGGCCGCCGCCCCGACATTTCGTGCACGCGATATTCGCCGAATTGCCCCTCTTTCGGACACCCCCGCGCCCCCCGGCAGAATGCCCATGCAGGCCACGCTTCCCGCGACGGAAACGCTGTTCGCGCGCGCACCCGTTCCCCTGTGGGTGGTGGATGCCGGCACCGGCGAGGTGCTCGACGTGAACGACGCCGCGTGCCGCGCGTTCGGCTACACGCGTTGCCAGTTCCTTGACCTGGGGCCGCAGGAGATCGGGCCGCTGCCGCCGCGAAACGGCCATGCGTCCGCGCGGCGGCTGCGGCGGGGCGACGGCTCCGAGATCCACGTGGAACTGGCGGCGGAGCGGGTAGAGGTGGAGGGCCGCCCTGCGTGGCTGGTAAGCGCGCACGACGTCACCACGCGCGTCGACGCCGAGCGCGAGCGGCTGCAGGCGGAGCGCGCCCGGTTCGACGCGCTCTTTCGCGATGCGCCGGCCATGGTCGCCGCGACGGAGGGCCCGGACCACGTGTTCACCGTGGCCAACGAGCCCTACCAGCGGCTGGTGGGGCGCAGCGACCTGCTCGGCAGGCCCGTGCGCGAGGCGCTGCCGGACCTGGAAGGGCAGGGCTTCTTCGAGCTGCTGGACCGGGTGTACCAGACCGGCGAGCCGTTCGTGGCCACGGCCGTTCCCATTCGCATGCAGCCCCGCCCCGGCGTGCCGGTGGAGGAGCGGTTCGTGAGCTTCGTGTACCAGCCGGTGCGCGCCCGGGGACACGTGACCGGCATCTTCGCCCACGTGGTGGACGTCACCGACGAGGTGCGCGTGGAGGCGGCCCTGCGCCGCAGCGAGGCGCGCTTCGAGCGGATCGCCTCGAAGGTGCCGGGGATGGTGTACCAGTTCGCGCTGCACCCCGACGGGTCCACGTCGTGGCCGTACGTGAGCGAGGGTGCCTGCAGCCTGTGCGAGGTGGACCGGGCCTACGTGGAGCAGAACCCGTCGTTCATGCAGGAGCTGGTGCTTCCCGAGGACCGGCCGGCGCTGCACGCGGCCATCGCGGCGTCGGCGGCCACGCTGCAGGATTTTCGCTGGGACGGCCGCATCCGCACGCCGAGCGGCGACGTACGGACGGTGTACGCCACCTCGCGCCCCGAGCGCCGCCCCGACGGCACCGTCGTGTGGGACGGCCTGATGCTCGACGCCACGGACCGGGTACGGGCGGCGGAGGAGCTGCGGCAGTCGGAGGAGCGCTTCCGCATCGCGGCGCGGGCCACCAACGACGTCGTGTGGGACTGGAACCTGGTGCTGGGTCGCGTGGTGTGGAACGAGGCGCTGGAAACCGTTCTCGGCCACCGGAAGTCCAGTGCCCAGGCGCCGGCCGAATGGTGGATCCAGCAGCTGCACCCCGACGACCAGGAACGCGTGGTCGCCGGCCTGTACCAGGTGGTGGACGGGAACGGGTCGTCGTGGCAGGACGAGTACCGCATCCGGCGGGGCGACGGCGGCTGGGCCACGGTGCTGGACCGGGGCTACGTGCTGCGCGACCCCGATGGCGCCGCCGTGCGGATGATCGGGGCCATGGAAGACGTCACCCAGCGCAAGCAGCTGGAGGCGCAGCTGGTGGACGCCAAGCGGCTGGAGTCCGTGGGGCGGCTGGCGGGGGGCGTGGCGCACGACTTCAACAACCTGCTCACGGCCATCACCGGCTACACCGAGATGCTCCTGTCCGACGTGGAGCCGGGCGGCGAGATGCACGCGGACCTGATGGAGATCCGCAACGCCGCCGCACGCGCCACGGGGCTCACCCGCCAGCTGCTGGCCTTCAGCCGCCGCCAGGTGCTGCAGCCCCGCGTGCTGAACCTGAACGCCACCATCCGCGACCTGGAGCGCATGTTCCGCCGGCTGCTGCGCGAAGACGTGCGGCTGCAGGTGGAGCTTGACCCGGCGGCGGGGCAGGTGCGGGCCGATCCCGCGCAAGTGGAGCAGGTGCTGCTGAACCTGGCGGTGAATGCGCGCGACGCCATGCCCGCCGGCGGCACCCTGCGCATCACCACCCGCGCGGCCGTGGTGGGCCCGGCCGACGGCCTGTGCGCGCCGCCCGTGAACCTGAAGCCGGGCCGCTACGTGGTCATCTCCGCGTCGGACACGGGCGAGGGCATTGCCCCGGAGGTGCTGCCGCAGATCTTCGAGCCGTTCTTCACCACCAAGCCGGCGGGGCTGGGCACCGGGCTGGGGCTGGCGACGGTGTACGGCATCATCAAGCAGAGCGGAGGCACCGTGTGGGCCGAGAGCGAGCCTGGCCGCGGCGCCACCTTCCACGTGTACCTTCCCGCGACGGACGAGCTTCCCGGCGCCGTGGCCGCGCTGCCGGCGCGGACGCCCGCGGCGGGTACGGGAACCGTGCTGCTGGTGGACGACGACGCCGCGGTGCGCACCTTCGTCCGCACCGTGCTCACGGGCGCGGGATATCGTGTGATGGACGCGGCGGACGGCGCCCAGGCGCTGCACGTGGCGGCGGAGTGCGGCGGGGCGCTGGACCTGCTGCTGACGGACGTGGTGATGCCGCGGATGGGCGGGCGCGACCTGGCGGACGAGGTGGCGCGCCGCTGGCCCGGCCTGCCGACGCTGTTCATGTCGGGCTACACGGACGACGCGCTGGCGGACCACGGAGTGCTGGACCCCACCGTGATGCTGCTGGAAAAGCCATTCTCGCGCGAGGCCCTGCTGGACCACGTCCGCGAGGCGCTCACGCGGGGCGCCGTGGTTTCCACCGGCTGAAAAACGGGTAAGCGGGTTACACGCAAGAGTTGGCTCCTCCGTTGTTCTCGGCCCTCGGCTGCCGCGCCTGTCTTCGCGCTTGCCACCGCTTTGGCGTCAATCCCGGCACGGGCGACTGAAGTCGCTGCAACAACGACCCGAAGTCCGCCTGCGCGGACTGGCTTGCTCCGGTGTGTGGGAGGTCAAGGTGGCACGTCCCAGCTTCGCGCGGCGGGTCCGGCGTGCGGGACGGACCGGTGCACGACCGCAGGTGTGTGGCGGATCCCTCCGTCGCTGCTGTCATCGGCGTGGGGGAAGGTTCACCGGGGCCGCTCCGTCGGGATGACAGCGGTGCGCGTCGGCAGCTGGTGTGCGTGCAGGTGAAGCCCCGGGCGGGACGCGACAGCGGCCCGAGCCGGGGCTTTCCGCTGGTCCAGCCGCGGGTTCACCCGCCGCGGCCTCCGCCCCTCCCGCGTGATCCTGTCTTTCGCTGTTTACGGCGTTGCGGCGGGCACTTCCAGGATGCGCCTGCCGCCCGGGTCCGTCGGCGCGGCCGGGAGGCGCTTCAGAAAGCTGGCGTTCGCGGCGGGGTTCAGGCTGAAGACGTGAAGCCCCGTCTGGCTGAAGCCGTTGTCGTGCTTTACGGTGGCGGCCACCACCAGCCGCTGCTCTCCCGGCCCGTTCACCACCAGCTCCACCTCCAGCGCCACCTCCTCGCCCGCCGTCGCCGCGCCCGTCCATACCACGGGGCTCGCCAGCGCGATGCCGTTTTCCGCGCTCACGTCCAGCGTCAGCGACGGCGCCGACACGCTGGGAAGCCCCACGATCCTTACGCGGCGCCGCCCCGGTCCGGGGTCCGGCAGCGGCACCAACTCCACCGTCACGGGCGCGGTCACCTTGCCTTCGGTCCCGCTCAGGCGGAGCACGCCCGACTGGGCAGACGCGGGGACGGCGGCGAGCATGCAGGCGGTGAAAAGGACGAGCTTCATGAGATCGATGTCGGGGACGGGGTAGGCCGTGCGCGCTCAGTACCGCGCGACGAGCGAAAAGGTGCCCTGGTGGGCGCTGCCGGCGGGCAGCGGCGAGCCGCCCCTGCTCCAGCTCCTCACCTCCACCCGGTAATAGCCGGGCTCCAGCTGCTGCTGGATGCGCTCGCTGTCGCCCACGCCGTTCACCGCGTTCGACGTGGCCACCTGCTCGCCCGTCTCGTCGAACAGGTACAGGTCCAGGTCGGCGAAGTCCTCGTCGCGCGCTTCCAGGATCTTGAGCGTGATCGTCACCTGCCGGCCCTGGGACACGGTGAACCCGTAGTGCGCCGACGAGCGGTACAGGTTACTGCGCCGCGTGCTGCGGCTGTCCACCGTTCCCGTCACCGAGGTTCCCGCCGGCAGCGGCTCGGGAAACGGATCGCGCGGGCGGGGCTCCTGGCCCACGGCGTAGCGGATGCCGCGTGCCTGCAGCGTGGCCGCCAGCAGCCGCCCCTGCCGCGTCTGCGCGCCCAGCACGTCGGCGTAGCGCAGCAGGTAGGCGTCCGGCACCTTGGCCAGCCCGGTGAAGGCCGCCCACAGGGGAGCGAACCCCAGCGCCACCGAGTCGCCCTCCTCGCCCGCCGCGTCGAACCAGTCCCAGAGCGCCGAGCCCACCGAGTGCTCGCTCCAGATGCCGGGAACGTCGTTCCGCGGGGCATCCACCTCCAGGTCCATGTTCAGCAGCACCACCTGCCTCCCGTGGAGCCTCCCCGTGTCGATGTAGGTGGACGCGCCCGTTGCCGCCGCGCCGAAGAAGTTTCCCCACCCCTCCGACCACGCCAGCCGCGGGTCAAGCCGCTCGCCGAAGCCGTGGCCGCCGCCGGGGCTGGGGTCGCTGGAAAAGGCCGACATCAGGAAGTGGCCGTACTCGTGGGCGATCACGTGGTCGTCGTACTCGTCGCTGTCTTCGTCGCGCTTTCCGTTGACGAATACGGCGTTCTGCGATCGGCGGAAGAAGGTGCCTCCCACGTACGCCGTGTCCCAGCGGATCTCCACCTTGGGAAGGGCCACGCCCGGCTGCGCGGCTTGCACCAGCGCGTTCGCCCGCGCGACCGTCGTGGCGATGTTGAAGGCGCCCGCGATCCGAGTGCTGTCCGTCGCCAGCAGATCGGTGCTGACCGCGCGGCCGGGCGTGACGGTCGCCGTCGCCGCCACCATGGCGAATTCCATCCGGTCGCCCACGCGCACCACGGTGGCGTTCTCCGTTTGCGCCAGCGCCCGCACGAACACCGCCTGCCGTCCCCGGAACGTCACGGGAATCGAGTAGGCGCCCTTCGCGTCGGTGAACCCGCTCCCCAGCACCTGCCGCGAGGGCGAGGCGACCACCTCCACCCGCACCCCCGCCGCCGCCGTGCGCACCGGCGCGTCCAGCCGCAGCCCCGTCGGGCCCGCCGGCACCTTCTCGTACAGCACCTTGCCGCGGAACGTGGTGGACTGCGCGGCGGCTGGGCTCGCGGCGGCGATGGACGCGGCGGCGCAGAGGAGAAGCGCACCGTTGCGGCGGAGGCGGAAAAAGAGCCCGGTCGGGAAAAGGGTCACGGGGCCATTCGGGGCGGGGGATGGAGGACGGCGCGGGAGGGGATCGGCCGGTCAGCTCAATCTGCTGCCGTCCCCGGCCATGTCAACCTTCATCATCCGCGCCCCTCCCCGAACGCGGACGAATCCGATCCGCCGGGATCGCTCGTATCCTCTCAGAACGCCCGTTGTCGGGAACCCGGAATGGAAGGGGAGCCGGTGGCCGTACTGGAGCACAAGATGGAATGCGTGGCGGCGTGGACGTACATCCCCGAAGAAGGCGTGATCGCCTGCCGCGGGTGCAGCCAGGTGTATGAATCCACCCCGGAGCGGCGCTTCGCCGCGGACTTCGAAGCCATCCTCACCCGCCACATGCGGGGGATGGCGGAGGAAGGGGTTGCCCTGATCTCGCGCGAGGCGCGGACCAGGCCCCGGTGGGCCGTGAGCGAGTGACCGACAGGGACGCTGGTCATCCATCGGCCATTACCCGCCCCAAATCGCGGAAGTGCCTGCCACACCTGCATTTGACCCCGCCGCGCCGATTCGTTAGACTGGGTTTCCCGTCCAACTGACCGGCCCGCGCGAGGAAGTGCATCGTGCTCGTCTCATCGCAAATACGCCGCTCCCCGGAGCGGCTTACTTCGTTCCCGGCGCCCTCGCCCTCGGGGCCGCCGCCGGCCCCGCTCGCTCCTCAGACGGCCGGGCACCATGGCCGTTAGCCCCTGGACCACGCTGGCCCGCACGCTGCTGGCCGGCCGCCCGTCGCGCGCCCGCGCCCACCTGGGCGGGCTGGGCTTTCGCGACCGCATGGAGATGCTCCCCCGGCTGGCGCTGGCCGCCCTGGCTACCGTGCTGGCCGTGGGCGCCTTCGCCGTGCTGCTGAACCTGCTGCAGGGCGAGCGCATCGGCTCGCGCTACGTACCCGCGGTGCAGCTGGGTCGCAACCTGGGCGAAAGCGTCGAGGCGGTGCAGCGCGGGCTGCAGGACGCCGTCGCCCTGCGCGACACCGCCAAGCTGTCCGACACCGACACCCTGCGGACGCGCTACCTTCGCGACGTGGACGCGCTTCGCGAGACCGGGGCGGTCGAGGGCGCGGAGACGGAGGCGCTCCGCGACGGGTTCGAGGCGTGGTACACCCTGGCCCGGGGGACCACGGCGCGCTTCATCGGCGGCGAAAGCAGCCCGGAGATGATCCGCGACCTGCAGGGGATGACCCGCGGCCGCGCCGAGCTGCGCGCCCGCCTCTCCACCCTGCGAAGCGAGCGCGAGGCCGACATCGGGCGCGTGTTCGCGGCCTCGCGGCGGGTGGGCATCGTCGCGCTGATTCTCGTCCTGGCCGTGGCGGCGCTCGCCACCTGGCTGCTCTGGCAGATCTCGCGCGGCGTGCTGGACTCCGTCGCCACGCAGGTGGCCGAGGCGGTGCGCGTGGCGGAGCGGGTGAGCGCGGGCGACGTGGAAGACGAGTCGGACAACGGCGTGGCGGCGGCCGACGACGAGCTGGGGCGCCTGCTGGCCGCCATGCGGGGGATGACGGCGTACCTGCGCGAGATGGCGCACGCGGCGGACCGCATCGCCGCGGGCGACCTGGACGTACCCGTGCACCCCCGGTCGGAGCGCGACACCTTCGGTCACGCGTTCGTGGGGATGACGGCGTACCTGCGCGACATGGCGGCCGTGGCGGGCGAGATCGCCGAGGGCAACCTCACGCGCCGCGTGCAGCCCCGGTCGGCGGACGACCGCTTCGGTGGCGCCTTCGCCGACATGCAGCAGCGGCTGGGCACGGTGATCGACGAAATCCGCGGTGCCACGCAGACCATGTCGGCCAGCGCCGCCCAGGTGGCGGCCAGCGCGCAGGAGCTGTCGGCATCCGCCACCGAGCAGGCGCAGGCCGTCCGCGAAACGGCGCAGGCGCTGGACGAGGTGAACGCCTCCGCCGGGCAGAGCGCCCAGCGCACCCGCGACATGCGTGGCGTGGTCCTTCGCGGCGCGGGCGACGCGCAGCTGGGCGCCACGGCCGCGGCGGAGACGATGGATGCCATGAAGCGCATCACCGACCGCATCTCCGTCATCCACTACCTCGCCGAGCAGACCAACCTGCTGGCGCTGAACGCCGCCATCGAGGCGGCTCGCGCCGGCGAGCACGGCCGCGGGTTCGCCGTGGTCGCCGACGAGGTGCGCCGGCTGGCGGAGCGCAGCCAGGAGGCGGCGGAGGAGATCGGCGCCATCGCGGGGAGCAGCCGGGGGATCGCGGAGCGCTCCGCCTCGGTGATGGCGCAGCTGGAGCCCATGATCCGCGAGGCCGCCGGGCTGATGGAAGAGGTGGCCGGCGCGTCCGTTCATCAGACGGAGCAGATTTCCCTCGTCCACTCGCGCACCGGCGACGTCGAGGGGATCACGCAGAGCAACGTGGCCGCGTCCGAAGAGCTGGCGGCCACGGCGGAAAAGATGGCCGCCGAGGCCGACCAGCTGGAATCGCGCGTCAGCTACTTCAAACTCCCGGGTGCCCATGGCCGCTGAACGACTTCGTCCCCTCCTCCTCGCGCTCGCCACGCTGTCGCTTGCCGGCTGCGGCGGCGGCGAGACGGCGGGGACCGGCGCGGGGGATTCCGTGTCTGTGGGCCTGGTGCTGAGCAGCGGCGGGCGGGGCGACCGCGGCTTCAACGACGCCGCGCTCACCGGCCTGGCCGCCGCCGCCACCGAGCTGGGCGCCGACACCGCCGTCACCGAGGCGGTGGGCGGGGAAGGGAAGCCCGACGACCTTCGCAAGTACGCGGAGGCGAAGCGCGACCTGGTGGTTGGGGTGAGCTTCATGGCCAGCGCGCCCGCGTTCGAGCTGGCCAAGGAGTACCCGTCGGTGCACTTCGCGGTGCTCGACTACTCGCCCGTGGCTGACGCGCAGGGGCGCGCCCAGCCGCCGCCCGCCAACCTGGCCGGCATCACCTACCGCTCGGAGGAGGGCGCATTCCTGGCGGGCGCCCTGGCCGGGCTGATGACCCGCTCGGGCCGCGTGGGCTTCGTGGGCGGGATGGATGCGCCGGTGATCCGCCAGTTCGAGGCGGGCTATACGGCCGGCGTGCTGCGCGTGTGCCCCGACTGCCGCGTGGACGTGGAGTTCGCCGGCAGCACGCCCGCCGCCTTCAACGATCCCGCGCGCGGGTACGCGCTGGCCGCCGGGCAGTACGCCGCGGGCGCGGACGTGATCTTTCACGCCTCGGGCGGCACGGGCGCGGGCGTCTTCCGCGCCGCGCGCGAGTCGGGAAAGTGGGTGATCGGGGTAGACGTGGACCAGTGGGACCAGGCGCCCGGGCGCGTGCTCACCTCCATCACCAAGAACCTGGGCGTTTCGGTCCGCGGGCTGGTGGGGCAGGAGGCCCGGGGCGCCTTCCAGGGCGGCGTGGTGTCGCAGGGGCTGGCCGAGGATGCCGTGGGATGGATCTACGACGAGCGCAACCGCCCGCTGATCCCCGCCGCCGTCTACGCGCGGGTCGAGACGCTGCGCCAGGCGGTGATCGCGGGCCTCATCCAGGTGCCGCGCGTTCCCGAAAGCGCCACCGCAGGCCCGTAGGAGGACGAAGAATCTCACGCGGAGGCGCGGAGGAACGGAGAGCCGCGGAGGCGTTGGGTGCCCCTCCGCGGCTCTTCAGTTTTCCTCCCCGCCTCCGCGTGAAAGATTCACACAGAGTGCGAAGCCGGTGTCAGAGCGCCGGAACCACCTTGCCGTCGAAGATGCGAATGGTGGTCTCGTCGAAGCGGGTGAGTTGGAAGAACGCGTCGTCTTCGTTGAAGGTGAGGCTCATCTCCTGGAGCAGGCCGATGGCGATGGCCTCGCCGAAGGGAAGCGACTCGGTGTAGTCGCTGCGCCAGTGCACGCCGGCTGCGTTGC